>SCVN01000009.1 GCA_004296885.1 Nitrospirota bacterium
ACCTCCGCAAACTTCACTTCCTCGTAGAGCCGCGCCTGCACGATCGCCGCCGACATCAAGGCGGAAATGATCATCAGAATGGAGACGTCCTTCTTGCCCAGCCGTCCGCGGCGCTTGTTGAGCACCTCCAGCACCCCGATCGGCTTGCCTTCCCAGGGCTTCAGCGGCAGCGTAATCATATCCTTGGTCTGATACCCGATGCTGGCATCCACCCGGGCCAGGTGACGGCGATCCCGCGACACGTCCTGCGAAATGTGCGGCTTGCCGGACTTGAACACGGCGCTGGCGATCCCCTGGTCCCAGGGAATCGCCATGCCGCGCAACCGCTTGGCCTTCTGCCCGATCACATGGCGAAACACCAGCTGCTTGGAGGCCGGATCGGCCAACAGCACCGAGGCCGCATCGGCCCCCACCACCTCCAATGCCGTGCGGAGGGCATGACGGATCAGCGAATCGACGTCCGTCTGCCGCGAGAGCGACTGACTGATCCGGCGCGCCGCTTCCAGTTCTTTCGCGAGCTGGGCGGTACGGCTCCGGCTCGGCGCGCTGGTCGACTTGGTTCGGGCAGGCATGGGGGCCCATGGTAGCGCATCCGCAAAGACAGGACAAGTCACGGCGCCGGATCGCCTGAGGGGCCCGCCGATACGGCCCGCGGCACGTTTTCTGATGCAGGATTCGGCGCCGTTGTGCTACTTGAATAGGGGGTTCCGAAGAGGGGAAGGGAGGTTCCCGTCATGTCCTTGGCCATTCGCAACGTGCGGATCATCGACGGGCTCGGGCAGGTGATCGAGCGCGGCACACTGCTCGTCAGCGGAGATCGTCTCGTCGCGGTGGGAACGGAACGGGACGTCCGCGTGCGGCGAGGAACGCCCATCGTGGACGGGCGCGGCCTCACGGCCTTGCCGGGCCTGATCGACTGCCACGTCCACCTCTGCCTCGGCGGAGACGCCGATGTGGTGGGGACGATCCGCGATGAGGAGCCGGCCCTCACCCTGTTGAAAGCCTCCCGCTTCGCCCGCCTGACGCTGGCCGCAGGCGTCACCACCGTCCGCGATGTCGGCGCCAGAGACCATCAGATCTTCGCCCTCAAACAAGCCCAGGCCGCCGGCCTGGTTTCGGGTCCGCGTATCCTCGCGGCCGGCCTGGCCGTCTGTATGACCGGCGGCCACGCCCGTTTCATCGGGCGCGAAGCCGACGGGCCGGAGGAAATCCTGCGGGCCGTCCGGGAGCAGCTGGCGGCCGGGGCGGACGTGATCAAATTCATCGCCTCCGGCGGCGTGCTGACGCCCGGCACCTCCCCCGATCGCCCCCAGCTGACCCGGGACGAGCTGGCCGCCGGCATGGACGAGGCGCGCCGCGCCGGCCGGCGCGTGGCCGCGCATGCGCACGGGGCCGAAGGTATGAAGAACGCCATCCGCGCGGGCGCCCATTCCATCGAACATGCGACGTTGCTGGACGACGAAGCCGGCGAGTTGATGCGCGCCCACGGCGTGTTCATGGTCCCGACCCTGTCGGCGCTGGCCACGACCGCCGCCTGCGGGTCCGGCTGCGGCGTGCCGGAATCGGCCGTGACCAAAGCCCGCTCCATGAAGGCCCGGCACGAAGCCAGTTTCAAGCAGGCCCTCCGGTCCGGCATTCCCATCGCGATGGGCACCGACGCCGGCACGCCCTTCAACTATCACGGAGACAACGCCCAGGAGTTGACGCGGATGGTGGCGCTGGGGATGAGCCCGATGGAGACCATCCTCTCCGCCACGGCTTCCGCCGCCGAGTTGCTCGGCATCACCCAGCTGGTGGGGACCCTCGAGCCGGGCAAGATCGCGGATATCGTACTGGTGGACGGGAATCCCTTGAAGCGGATCGAGCTGTTGCAGGATCAGGGCCGCCTCGCCGGAGTGATGCAGGCGGGCAAGTTCGTCAGCGGCCCTCTGGCAACGGTGAAAAGTGAGCCGTAAACAGTAAATAGTGCGGCCTCACTTTTCTCTGTTCACTATTCTCCATTCACTTTTCATCGTTACCGCCTCACGTAAAACAACTCCAGGGCGTTTCGGAACCCGCTGAGCCGGCCTCGGTGGAACGTCGTCTCGAACCGATTCCTGACGTCGGCAACCCCTCGGTCATCTCCCTTCCGAATTGCCCCCTGCGACACCATCATTTGCAGAGCGACGTCCAGCAATCGCTTTCGCCTCGCCTCCATCTCGGGCGTGACCAACTCCTCCATGATCTCGGAGGCCCGGTCGAAAATCAGCGGCTCCTTGAAGCTGTCATAGCCCTGCGCCTCCACCGTCCGTTCGCGGATCAGCGCGAGCTCGCGCTTGATCCGGGCGACATCCTTCATGAGCGCGGCGAAGATTTCCTTCTGTCCCTCGTCGTGGAGCTTGTGCTCCATCGCCTCCAGGACGATCGCCGGATCGGGCGCCTTCTCCGCCACGTCCTCGGGCCCGAACCGCAGCCGCTCGTAGGATCGGCGGTTCTCCGGATCGCCGATGACTTCATAGGCGGCGTTGATTTCACGGATCTTGGCCTCCGCCTCTTTGTCGTCGGGGTTCCGATCCGGGTGATACTCGAAGACGCGCTTCCGGTACGCCTTCTTGATCTCCTCGTCCGAGGCGCTCCGGGCGACTCCCAGGACGGCGTAGTAATCCAGTGGTGGCATGGTGGGCCGATGATAGCATCAGGGCCGCCCGCCCGCAATTATGCGTCCGCCCCGCCCTGACACGGCTTGACAGTCGCCCCCAACCCCCGTAGCCTGCGCGGCACGATGGACACCGGCCGGCATCCACCCCACCGTCCCTGGCACGAAGGCGTCACGCCCTACCAGTGGCTCGTCCTCTTCGTCGCCTGGCTGGGGTGGGTCTTCGACTCCATGGACGCGACGATCTACGCCATCGTCCTCCATCCGGCCCTGGAAGAGCTGCTGAGTCATTCCGGCGGCGGGCCGGTCACCAATGAAATGATCGGCTGGTATGGCGGACTCATCCTCTCCATCTTCCTGATCGGCTGGGCCATCGGCGGAGTCCTGTTCGGCGTGCTGGCGGACTATTTCGGACGGACCAAAACCCTCGTGGCCACGATTCTTATCTACGCCCTCTTCACCGGACTGGCCGCTCTGTCACAGGACTGGTGGCACCTGGCGATTTACCGCTTCCTGACGGCGCTGGGGATCGGCGGGGAATGGGCCGCGGGCGCGGCCATCGTCGCGGAGGTCTGGCCCGAGGACAAGCGGACCAGGGCGGCGGGTCTTCTGCAATCGGCCTGGGCCGCCGGGTTTTTTCTGGCCGCCGCCATGAATTTGCTGCTGAAAGGGTACGGGTGGCGGGCTCTGTTCCTGGTCGGCATCGTCCCCGCCTTCGTCGCGATGCTGGTGCGCCTCTGGGTCAAGGAACCGGAGCGGTGGGTGCAAGCCCAGGAGCGCGAGAAAGCCCTGGGCCTCGAACACAAGGTCCTGCTCCCCGAGCTCTTCCACGCGCCGCTCCGACGCGCCACGCTCGCGGGCTCGACGCTGGCCTTCGTCGCGGTGTTCGGCCTCTGGGGCGCGAGCAACTGGACCCCCACGTTGATCGGCGCCCTGCCGGACATGCAGGGGCTCAGCCGGGTCGACATCGCTGGCAAGGTGAGCTATGCGATCATGCTGTTCAACCTCGGCGCCTTGCCGGGCTACCTCAGTTTCGGTCCCCTGGCCGACCGGTTCGGACGGCGCCCGGTCTTCGCGCTGATGTGCACAGGCAGTCTGATTATGGTGCCGGTCACGTTTTTCGCGCCGCACGCCTATACGCACGTCCTGCTGCTGTTGCCCATCCTGGGATTCTTCAGCAGCGGCATCTTCAGCGGTTTTCCGATCTACCTGCCCGAGCTCTACCCGACCCGCCTGCGTGCCACCGGCGCCGGCTTCTGCTTCAATGCCGGCCGCGTGCTGGCATCCGCCGGACCGTTCCTGACCGGCGCGCTGGTCACCGCGCTCGGCAGTTTCGGCCGTGCCGCCAGCGCCGTCGCGCTCGTCTACCTGCTGGGGCTGGCCGTCCTGCCGTTTGCACCGGAAACCAAAGGCCGTCCGTTGCCGGAGTAGTTGTGCCGGTCAACCGGCTGCCCCCGCCGCGCCTAAGCAACCGGGCAAGCGACTTGACGCCGACGCAAACTCTATGGTTTTCTCTCACCCATTGATCCTTCCCTTGGCGGTATTCCACGAAAGACAACGGTCGGCTGGCAGATAGAAGCGGAACCCCCTTGCATACAACCGGCCCTCGTGCTACCCAATCACTAGCTCCATCCACGTTGCCCGACTTCCGCTCAAGTTTTTATTGGGACATCGCATGAATCGGCCCATTTGGATGCTCCTGGCCTGCGCCACCGTACTATCCCTCGGTCTCGCCCCCGGCCTTGCTCCAAGCCTCACGCAAGCGGAGATGGGGCCGGACAAGCCAGGCGCGGCCCTCCCGATCGGCCCCCTGACTCCCGCAGTCAGCGAGCCGGCGCCGCTCTCGGAGGAGCGGCAGGGGCGAGTCGCCTCCCCGCAAGAGCCGGACCTGGCGTCCATGTTTACGAGCGGAGACTACACCTATTTTCCCCTCCCCGCCTTCGGCTATTCCCGGAACGAGAGCTTCTACATCGGCGCCCTCATGCCGGTCCTCAAGGCCAACCCCAAGGGGGAGATCGACGATATTTTCGCCCCTCAGTACCTCTACAACCAATTCGTCGGCAACAGCCTGACCCTAAACTACTACGGCTACCGGTCGGACACGGTGCAGTACCGGGCCGTCGTCAACTATGCCGAGCGGGCGCAGGAAAATTTCGACTTCGCCTACAAGGATCTGGGGGCCGGAGGCGGGCGGTACATCCTGGGCGGCCAGATGAATTTCTTCAAAAATCCCTTCGCCCGCTTCTTCGGCTTCGGCAACGGGTCCCGATTGAATGCAGAGACCGATTACACGGCGCGGGAAACGAATATAAACGGGTATATCGGGCTGAACATCAGCCCCGACTTGTCCATCATCTTGACCGGCCGGTACCGGGCCGTGCGGGTGGACAATGGCATCATCCCCACATTACCCCAGACCAACGTGAACTTCAGAACCGCGCCGGGAGTGGATGGCTCGCAAATGCTCGGCGGGAAACTCTCCCTGCTCTACGACACCAGGGACTCCCAACTCACCCCGGTCAAAGGCACCTATGTTCTTTTTTCCACGGAATGGATTTCGAACGTGCAGCACGACGACCCCAATCGCTGGGTGCGTTTCATGCTCGACGCCCGCCACTTGGTGCCCCACGACGGAGGCACCAAGGTCTTTGTCGCCCGCTTCCTGGCCGACGGCGTGGTGCGGACCGACCATACTCCCGGCCGTGACATTCCGTTCTACGAGCGGCCCACGCTGGGCGGCGAGACGACGCTGCGCGCCTTCGGCCTGAACCGGTTCATCAGCGATCAGGCGTTCCTCGTCAACCTGGAGGAACGGGTGCGGATGAAGGAAGTGCAGATTATGGATCACAAGATCGACTTCGAGCTCGCGCCGAACCTCGACGTCGGGCGGGTCTATAACCTGACCCGCGCCTCGTTCACCATGGCTCAAATGCAGATCAATCCGGGCATAGGCCTCCGCGTGATGGCCAAGCCGCATGTGGTCGGACGGTTGGACATCTCCTATGGACGTGACGGAAGCAATGCGTTCGTCGGGGTGGATTACCCGTTCTGAAATTCGGGGAGCAATCGGCCATCAGCCTCTGGCGCTGACGACTGAACGCTGTCGGCTGAAAGCTTCTTTACGCGCGCGTGCCGGTGTAATCCAGCGCTTCCCGCACTTTCAGCGCCAGCTCTTCGGGCGTAAAGGGCTTCTGGAGCAGCAGCGTATCCCGACCGGCGGGGGTTCGGTTCGCGGTGGCGACTTCGGCATAGCCGGTGAGATAGAGGGCCTTCAGGCCAGGCCTGACGGCCGTCAACTGAGTCACGAGGTCGGGGCCGCTCATCTCCGGCATCACCACATCCGTCACCAAGAGATGGATCGCGCCGGGCTCCTGCTCCGCGAGCGCCAGGGCGGCAGGACCGGACACCGCATCCAGCACGGTATAGCCGTGCTGCTCGATCACCTTCCGGATCAGGGTGCGGACGACCGCATCGTCCTCCACCACCAGCACGGTTTCGGTGCCGCGGGGAATGCAGCCGGCATCGGCCACAGTCGTCGTAGCCCCTGCCTGGGTATCCCACCGCCGCAGATAGATCGTCATGGTCGTGCCCTGCCCCACCTTGCTTTGGATGTCGATCGCCCCCTCGCTCTGCTTCACAATGCCGTACACCGTCGCCAGCCCGAGCCCGGTGCCCTGCCCGCTCGGCTTGGTGGTAAAGAACGGCTCGAAACAGCGGGCGAGGGTCTTGGCGTCCATCCCGGTGCCGGTGTCCTTCACCGAGAGCCGGACGTACCGCCCCGGTTTCGTGCCCGGATGCCTCCGGCTGAACGCTTGATCCAGATCCACGTAGGCTGTCTCCAACGTCAAGGTCCCTCCCCGCGGCATGGCATCCCGGGCATTGACCGCCAGATTCACGATGATCTGCTCGATCTGGGTCGGGTCTTCCTGGACCACCACCGGATCCGGCGCCTGCTGGGTGACCAGATGAATATGTTCCCCCAGCAGGCGCCGCAACATCCGGGTCAAATCGGTCACGACATCGTTGAGATCCAGCGCGGTCGGCTGACGGGACTGCTTCCGGCTGAACGCCAGCAGCTGCTGCGTGAGGGCGGTGGCTCGCTTCGTCGCCTTGCGGATCTCCTCCACATCGTGGAAGGCGGCGTCTTGTGGCGTCAACGACTTCAACAGGAACTGGCTGTACCCTCCGATGATCGTCAGCAGGTTGTTGAAGTCGTGGGCCACGCCTCCGGCCAGCTGCCCGATCGCTTCCAGCTTCTGCGACTGCCGCAACTGCTCCTCGCTCTCCTTGAGCGCCTTCTCCAGCGCCTCCTCCCCCCACTTGCGTTCCGTGATGTCTCGGAAACTCCACACCCGCCCCAGGACCGCGCCGCCGCTGCGGTGCGGCTGTGAATAGCGCTCGAAGAGCCGGCCGTCCTTGAATTCCACCACGTCGTAACTCTCCGCATCCGGCTGTCCGTACAGGGTCCGGACCTTGGACAGAAACTTCGCCGGATCTTTCACCTGATCCAGCGCGAAAGTCAGGAGATGGTTGTCGTTCCTGGTCGCCATGACGGAGTCCGGAATTCTCCACATCTCGATGAATTTCTGGTTGCAGCACACAATCTTCCGGTCGCCGTCCACCACACACATGCCGTCGCTGGTGGATTCCAGGGTCGCCGCCAGGAGGGCCTGGCTGTGCCGGAGTTCCTCTTCGGCGCGCTTCTGCACCGTTACGTCCACAAATCCCCACAGCAATGCCGGGGTTCCATCGAACAGTAACGGCTGGATGGAGACACGCGCCGAAAACGGCTTCTGGTCCGCGTTCGTGCAACTCACCTCATAGTTCTGCACCTGCCCCTGCTTTCGGAGCGCCGCCAGCAGGGCCTGCCGCTGCGCCAGCGTCTGAACGTACTCCGCCAGCTTCCGGCGGACCATCGTTTCCGTCGCACACCCGAACAAGGCTCCGAGGCGTTCGTTTCCGAAGAGGATGGTCGTGTCGGCGGCCCGACACAGAGCCATGGGAATCGGGCTGGCTCCGGCCAGGACGCGGAAGAGTTCGTCGTTGTCGCGCACCACGTCCTCTCCGCGCCGCCGTTCAGTGGCGATAAACGCCGCGAGAGTGTTGGTATTCTCCATCAAGGCGGCCGTCTGCTCGCGCGCCGTCCTGAGCTGCGTGGCCAGTTCGCCCACTTCTTCGGTCTTGTGTCCTTCCAGGCCCTTGATCAGATTGGCGATGCCGGCCAACTCGGCGGACAGCACTTGAAGCTGCCGGTCGATCAGGCTTTTTTTGGCGTCCAATTCTTTGGCGCCGGCGGCGCGCTCGGATTCCAACTTGGATTTGGCCAGCTTGACGACTTCTTCGGTGGATTTGGAGAGGAGGTTCGACGTCAGATTCCCCACGCTGGCCTCGATGGTCTCGACGACCGCGGCCAACTGGGCCTTCTGTTCCGCGTGATGCTCGCGGAACAGTCGTTCGGCCAGCTCCTTGGCTGCCGTGGCCTGCTGGCGCCGCAGCAGGGAGGCCGCGCCAAGTCCCAGGGCCAGGCCGATGAGGAGCGCCGCCGAAACGGACATCCATAACATGGGCGGGATTGTATCACTTGGGGAACGGAGGGGCCAGCCAAGCGGGAGTTTCCCCCAACCGGCGGAAAGAGCGGGGGCTAGGCCGAGATGAGCCGGGCCGCCAAGGCCCGCTCCTCCTCGTCGGTGCGCACCTCTCCGTTCAGCCTGGCATCCAGAAGCCGTTGCAGGATCTGCCTGTACCGGGGGCCGGGCTTCAGGCCCAGCGCCTTCAGGTCCGCCCCGGTCAAGGCCGGCTTGGTCCGCCGGTCGACGGCAAGAAAGGCGACCACGAGTCGTTTCACGGATTCCGTCTTGGCCTTCGCCAGCACCAGCAGCAGCGTTTCATCGGACAGGCCGACAAGCAGATGGTAGGCCTGCGCCGGGCCGGGTGCGGGCCGTGCGGCCAGCCGTCGGAGGATGCCATTGGCGGTGAAGCATCCGGCCCTCACGGTCTGCGCGACCGACGCCGGCACCGCAAGGCGCGCCAGGGTGTCCTCCACCGCCCGCGCGGGGAGCGGCTCCAGCAAGGCCATGAGATAGACCACCCAGGGCTTGGCCGCCGGGCCCTCCGGCCAATCCAGCGCGGCGATCTTGTACCAGTCCAGCGCATCCTCCACCGCCTGCACCAGCGAAGCCAGCCGGGACGACCACGTCAGACGCGGGTGAATGAAGCGGAGCAAGTCCAGGTCGGCCAGACGCCGCAACCCCGGTTGCGGCTTCAGTTCGGACAGCAGCAGCCGCAATTCCTCCAGCAGCCGGTGCCCCGACAGCCGATGGAACAGGTCCATCTTCACGGCGCCCTTGATCAGTGCCAGGGTTTCCTTCCCCAGGCGGAACCCGAACCGATGTTCGAAGCGGATGGCCCGGAATACGCGGGTCGGGTCCTCCACGAAACTCAGGCTATGGAGAACGCGGATTGCGCGTTCGTGCAGGTCCCGCTGCCCCCCGTAGAAATCCACCAGCTCCCCGAACAAGCGCTGGTTCAGCCTGATGGCCAGGGTATTGATCGTGAAATCCCGCCGATAGAGGTCCTTCTTGATCGAACCCTGCTCCACGGTCGGGAGCGCGGTCGGATACTCGTAGTACTCCGTCCTGGCCGTGGCCACGTCCACTTTCATGCCGTTCGGCAGCATGACGAGCGCGGTGCCGAACCGGTCGTGCACCTTGACGCGAGCTCCCTCCTGCTTCGCCAGCGCACGGGCGAAGGCGATCCCATCCCCTTCGATCACCAGGTCCAGATCCAGATTCTCGATGCCCAGCAACAGGTCCCGGACAAAACCACCGACCGTATAGACCGACAGACCCAACCGGTCGGCCAGCCGCCCGGCCTCTTCCAACAGCGTATAGAGCCGCCTGTTGAGTCGCTCCCGCAGCAAGGACCGGACGTTCCGACGGCGGGTGTACTGAGACGGGCCCGGCTCTTCCTGTCCCTTGGCCCTTGCCCTGGCCGCCGCGAGGACATCGTCGTGCAAGGCCCTAAGCAGGTCGGTCCTGGTGATCACGCCCACGACTTTGGCGGATGCGGCAGGCCCCCTCACCACCGGCACGAACCGCTGGTTGCGCTCGATCATCTGCTGTTCGATCTCATGAAACGGCGTTTCCGGGGCGGCCCGATACTGCTCCGTCTGGACGAACTCGCGGACCGGCGACTTGGCCAACCCGTGGAACAACGCCTTCTGGACGATCTCCCGCGTCATCAGTCCCCGGAATCGCTCCCGCGCATCCAGCACCGGCAAGACATTGACGCCGTATTTGGTCATCAGCCCTTCGACGTCCAGCACAGTCGCCTCTTCGCCGGCGGCTTTCACCGGCTTGGTCATCACGTCCTGCGCGAGCAAGGTCGGACGGAACCGTTCGGCCAGCAACTGCGTCAGCCGCTCCCGAATCTCGACGAGCGTCCGCCCTTTCACACTCGCCGCCGCCGCCTCGGCATGCCCGCCGCCGCCGAATTCTTCCAGGATCCGTCCGACGTCGATCTCCGGCCTCCGGCTCCGTCCGATGATCTCGACCTTCTCCTCCATCGCCACGGCCGCCAAGACCGCATCGAACCCCTCCATCTCGGCCAGCTTATGCACCACTTCGGCCAGGTCGCCGCGATAGCGGTCGAAGGTGCTCGTGGACAGGAACACCTTCCGTCCCTCCACATAATGGGTCTCCCCGTGCTGCAGCAAATCGTTCAGGATGGCGATCTGATCCGGATCGAGGTGCCGGCGCAGGGTGTCGGATACGAGGTTCAGGTCCGCGCCGGCCCGCAGCACGAACGCAGCCGCATCGAGATCGCGGGGAGTCGTGGACGCATAGGCCAGGGAGCCGGTTTCCTCGTAGAGCCCGATCGCCAGCACCGTGGCCTCGAAGGGACTGATGGAGAGCCTCTGGGCGTGGAGCTGCTCGATCAGGATCGTGGTGGTCGCCCCGACGGCCTCCACCACCGACAGGTCGGGGCGGAGCGGCGGCGTCTCATCCGAGGAAGCAGCCGGGTGGTGGTCGTACACATGGATCGAGACACCCGGCCGGCTGCAGAGGTCTTTGAACGGGCCAAGGCGCGACGGTTCGTGCGTATCCACGAGGATGAGTCTGGTGATTTGGCTGCAGTCCACGTCCTTCAGCCGGGCAACCCCGAGGTCGTGGACGGCCAGAAAGCTGCGGACCGTCTCCTGCGCGCCAGCCGGCAGAGCCAACGTCGCGCCGGGATAGAGCTTCCGCGCGGCCACCATGGAAGCCAGGCCGTCGAAATCGGCGTTGAGGTGGGTGGTGATGAGCTCCATCGGCCCATTCTAGCAGGATTGGCGCAGAGGGTTAAACCGAACCACCGGGACATCCATCGAAGCGCGGCCGATACTGCATGCGATGGAGCATTTGAGGAAAGCCCGCACGCTGCCGGCAATCGACTGCCCCCACGGATCACCACCAAACGGCCAGGCGAGAGGATTGGCCGGACGACTTCGGGCCGGCGAACGAACAAAACGAGAGCACCGTTACGCCGAGCGGTCAGGGAGACTTTCTGAACAGGATGTCTCCGTAGTAGGCGACGGCATTTTCTTTTGTATTGTCGCTGTCGGTCATAATGGCCACGCCGGAGACCATGGGCGGTTCTTCGCCGAACACACGCTTGTAGTCCTCCAGCAGGTTCCGCTCTTCGGTGACCCAGGTGTTGAGCCGTTCCACCCCACTCTCCGTCACGACCATCTTGACCCGGTCCGTGTAGGGATTGGGCACGATCGTGCCCCTTGGAGCTTTACTTTCCCAGATATAATTGATTGCCCCGAGGGGGGGATACTCGCCGTAGAACAGCCGAACCGTTTCGTACTTGGCCTTCTCCAGAAGCCCGATCTTGCTCGCGTCATATTCGAAAGTGATGTAGATGCGGGCCGGGTAATCATCCCCTTCCTTCTTCGACACGTCGCCGTTCTTGTAGATATTGGCCACTTTCCAGCGCCACTGGATGACCGGATAGTCCTTGAGGTTGATCCTGATCTCCCTCGTCAGCCCGGAGGAGGAAGCCTCGCTCACCGCCTTGACGACGACGGACCCGCCGTCCTTCACCAGGCTGTAGCTGGTATGCCGTTCGATCTTCTTGAAGGTCAGGGGCTTCCAGTCGGCCGGCGGGCCCTTGCCCTCCGCTTCAGCCGAGAACTTCCCGACCTCCAGCACCGAAACCGGTTCGGCCAACAGGCCAAGCGGGACAAACAGCGCGGCGACGCCCGCCGCCCAAGCCACAGGTCTCGACGCTCGTTGCCTCACCGCCGCTCCACTACCGACGCATCCAGGCGAAGAGCTTGGCCAGAAATGCCTTCTTGCCCTGCGTAAACGTGGTCTTGCGCCAGGCGTTCGCCACCTTCTTGACCACCTCGCCCTGGGTCGGATAGGGATGGATCGTGCGGCAGATCGTGCCCAAGCCCTTGCCGGCCTTCATCACGACCGAGAACTCGGTGATTAGATCGCCCGCACGCGCTGCGACGATGGTCGCGCCGAGGATCTGGTCGGTCCCTTTCCGGACGTGGACCCGCGCGAAGCCTTCCTCCTCTCCGTCCAGGATGGCCCGGTCCACCTCGTCCAGCTTGAACGTAAACGTCTCCACCTCCAGCCCATTGGCCTTGGCGTCCTTTTCATACAGGCCCACGTGGGCGACTTCCGGCTCCGTGAACGTCGCCCAGGGCATGACCAACGACTCGGCGCTGGCATAGCCCAGCCCGAAGGGATGAGGGAACAGGGCGTTCTGAATCACGATCTGCGCCATCGCGTCGGCGGCATGCGTAAACTTGTACCGGGAGCAGACGTCGCCGGCGGCGAAAATGCGCGGGTTGCTCGTCTGCAACCGGTCGTTCACGATCACGCCGCCCTTGTCGAACTGCACGCCGACGGTGTCCAAACCAAGCCCCTCCACATTCGGCGTCCGGCCGACCCCGACCAGAATTTCGTCCACGATCACGTCATAGCGTTGCCCGTGCGAGTCCACCGTCAACCGCTTCCCGCCCTCGGTCTTGGCGACGGTCAGGTCTTTCCCGCAGCAGAGCAGCTTGACCCCGTCGCGCACCAAAGACGCCTGGACGATCTCCGCCGCGTCCCGGTCTTCGTTCGGCAGGATGCCGTGCTGCGCCTCGACGAGATGCACTCGGCTGCCGAACCGGGCAAAGGCTTGCGCCAGTTCGCAGCCGATCGGACCGGCCCCGATGACCGCCAGGCGTGCCGGGAGATCGGTCAGCGTAAAGACCGTTTCGTTCGTGAGATACCCGGCCTCCTGCAAGCCGGGCACGGACGGGGCGGAGGCGCGGGCCCCGGTGCAGATCGCCGCCTTGACGAAGCGCAGGGCCCGGTTGCCGGCAGGCCCTTCGACCGTCATCGTATCCGGTCCGGCAAAACGGGCATTACCGACATAAACATCCACGCCCAGAGACTTGTAGCGGTGCGCCGAGTCATTGTGGCTGATGCGGGCCCGCAGTTGGCGCATGCGGGCCATGGCCGCGGCAAAGTCGTACTTCACGCCGGCCGGAATGTGCACGCCGAATTCGTCCGCACGCTTGACATCGGCCCAGGCCCGCGCGGCCCGGATCACCCCCTTGGAGGGTACGCAGCCGACGTTGAGGCAATCCCCGCCCATGAGGTGCTTCTCGATCAAGGCCACCTTGGCGCCGACCGCCGCCGCAATCACCGCCGTCACCAGACCGGCCGTGCCGGCGCCGATCACAACAAGGTTGTACCGATCGGCCGGCTCTGGGTTCACCCAATCGGGCGGATGGACGTTCTTGACCAGGGCCCGGTTGTGCTCGTCGTCCGGAAGCACCGTGACGGTTTCGTGTGGGCTCACGGAGCAATTCTCCTCATCAGGCAGGACCGGCGCGGTCACCCTGACTTCTTGGTCGCAAATTTCTGATAGAGCGTCGGCACCAAGGCCAGCAAGCCCAGGAGCGTAAAGGCCATCAATACGTTGGGCGAGGCGATCTCCCGCAATGTATTGATCGTCCCCAGCTGCCGGCCCGCATAGGCATAGACAAAACTGCCGGGGATGATGCCGACGGCCGTCGCCGTGACATAGGTGCTCAGTCTGACTTTGGTCAGGCCGGACAAGGCATTCACGATAAAAAACGGGGCGATCGGAATAAGCCGGATCGTGATCAAATAACTGAAGGCATTCTTCCCAAATCCTTCCTGGAAAGGCCCCACCCACCCGCCGAACTTGGCCTCCACCCAGTCCCGCAGCAGATAGCGGGAGGCCAGGAACGCGATGGTTGCGCCGCTCGTGGCCCCCAAGTTGACGTACACCGTCCCCACCACGCTGCCGAAGAGGAGGCCTCCGGCCAAGGTGAAAAACACCGCCCCCGGAAGGGAGGCGGAGACCAGCAGGCAGTAGGAGCCGATGAAGATGGCGACGGATGCGAGGTAATGCTCTTCCGTAAACAGCAACAGGCGATCGCGATTGGCTTTGAGCGACTCGAGGGAAAGGTACCGGCCCAGGTCGAAATAGAAGAACCCGCCGATGGCCGCGGCAAGCAGCAGGGCGATCACCAGTTTCCCCTTGCTGAACGAGCCGGCCTCGGCGATCCTGTCGACGGATGGTTGCATCAGGACCTCTCCCTCGATTCGTATCATGGCGACCTCTCCTCCCCCTGTCAATGAGCCGATCGCTCCGCCGGTTTTCGCCATCCGGCCCTGTCGCACAGACGGTCTCGCCTAAGAGTCGCGCTCGGTCGCGCATCCTTACAGGGCTGCGACAAGAAAAAAGGACGGATTTCCGGGAAAGAGGGTAGCTACGTCCGGTCCCGGATGGCGCGTCTGATACGCTCGCGGGCTTCCGGGGAGAGGCCGGGACTGTCGGGAGAAGGCCCGCCTTCGGTCAGCGTATCGGGTCGGCTGCGGACCGCCCGCCGTAAGAAGGCGATTTGCCGAAGGTAGCGCCGGCACCACACGCAGATCAGAAGGTGGAACCGGACGGCCAGCCGTTGCCCGAACGGGAGCGACCGATCCAGCGCGTCGGACCCCAACCTGGTTACTTCCCGGCAGGACGGCAGGCGCGCAGCCAGATATCGTGTGAATGCGTCGGACATGGTCAACCTGCTCACGCCGGAGCGTCGGTGAAATGGTGCAGCTCCAGACACCGTCGCAGATGCCGGCGAGCCCGGTGCAGCAGCACCCAGAGATTGGCCTGACTGATCTTCAGCGCTTCACAGACCTCGTCTGCGCTCAACTCGTCCACTTCCCGCAACGAAAAGACCCGGGCCATCTTCGGCGGTAGTTCGCCGAGGCAATGCGTGAGCACATCCCAGAATTGCTTCCGCTCCAGTTCCAGGCTGGGACTGTCCGGCCAAGCCCTGGGAGCCCTCCCATCCAACTTCCAATGGCCCTGCTCGTCGAAGTCGCCCGCCTGATCCTGATCGAACCCCGCCCGATCGAGGTCCTCGGTCGGAGTCTCCCGGACCGTCTTCCGGAACTGGTCCACAATCTTATGTTTCATGATCCCGATCAGCCAACTCCGCTCGGAGGACTGGCCGGCAAAGCGCCCGCGGGCCTTGAGCGCCGCCAGGAAGGTTTCCTGGACGATCTCTTCCGCCAATGTCTTGTCGCGGACCCGGAGGAGGGCGCAGCGAAAGAGGTAATCGCCGTGCCGGTCCGGCCAGGTTTCCGGATCGGAGAGAACCCGCTCGGCCCCCGTCACGAGCGCCCCCTCCTGGTCTGCGACCTGGACAAGTTCGGTGCCGGCATCGGCGCGGCGGCGGTTCGCCCGTCCGGCGCCAGGCCGTACACGTCCTCCAGCAACGCCCGCAACGGCTCGGCCACCGACCAAGCCTGCGCAAAACAGCCGCGGGGCCGGTGCGGCGGATCGCCGTCGAAAATTTCCGAGACCTGGCCCAAGCCGGCCTCTCCCAGGTGCCGTTCGATCCCGTCAAAAAAATCGCGCGCTTTTTTTCTGGCGCCAGGGCTCCCGTCGTGGGTCTTGATCCAGGCCGTGACGAAAGCGCCCATGAGGTAGGCCCAGACCGTACCCTGGTGATAGGCCCCGTCCCGCTCGACTACGCCGCCTCCGTAGCGAGGCTGATACCGGGGGTCGTTCGGCGACAGGGTCCGCAACCCGGCCGGCGTCAGCAACTCGACCTCCACGGCCTGGACGACGCTCCAGGCCTGCTCTTCCTTCAGGAGCCGGTCGTCCAGCGCCACGGCGTAGAGCTGATTCGGCCGGAGGCTCGGGTCGTCTCCCTGCTCCCCGTCCACCACGTCATAGAGATACCCGCCGTCCCCGTACCAGAACCTGATGCGGAAAGACTCGATGGCGCGCGCCCGATCCTCTGCGCAACGCTTGGCATAGGCCTTGTCGCCGAACCGGACGGCCAATGTCTCGCCGATGGACAGGGCATGGACCCAGAGGGCCTGGATCTCCACCGCCTTGCCCCGGCGCGGCGTCACCACCCAGTCCCCCACTTTGGCGTCCATCCAGGTGAGTTGCACGCCGGGGGCGCCGCCGGTCACCAGACCGTCCGCATCCACGCGGATGCCATATCGGGTCCCATAGCGATACCCGTCCAGCACGGCCCTCACGGCGGGCCAGCCGACTCGTTTGACCGCGGTCACGTCTCCCGTATAGGCCAGGTACCGCCCCACAGCCCGGACAAACCAGAGCGACGCGTCAATCGTGTTGTACTCCGGCACCTCCCCCGCATCGGGAAACCGGTTCGGGATCATCCCCTCCGAAATGTGTGCGGCGAAGGCGGCGATGATTTGCCTGGCTTCGGCATACCAGCCGGTGACCAGGCAGAGGCCCGGCAAGCAGATGAACGTATCCCGCCCCCAATCGGTGAACCAGGGGTATCCGGCGATCACCGTCTTCTGACGGCCCCGTTCGACGATATAGGCCTCGGAGGCCTGCCACAGGGCATGGACAAGAGGGTCCTCGGTGGGAATTGGCTTCGTCGCGTCTTCGAGTCGGCGCGACGACAACCGGCGACGCCGCTCCACGCGAATCGCATCCTCCGCATCGGCTGCCGGCACCGCTTCCGTCGAGAATACGATCTGGGCCGGCTGCTGCCCCGTCAGCGTAAACGTCAGGTCACCCGGCCTCCACCAGTCTTCCTCGAAATCCAAGCCCCGTTCCCGCTCGACCGGATACTGTACCCGGCGATACCAATCGGGCGCATGGCGATAGCTGCCGTTGTGCAGGGCTTTGACGGCCGGGAGATCGTGGTACGGCTGCCACGTCACCGCGCCCTTTTTCACCAGGGCATCCGGTCGCACGGCTCCGTTCTCCCGGTGCAGGCCATGGTGGTCCCGGCCGGTGAGCATGGGGTTGACGCAGAGTTGGACCGGTGTCGTTCCCCGACCAAGCAAGGCCCAGCGGACGACCACCAGATCCCGCCCCTGCGGACAGAAGATTTCCCTGGTCAGTCGAACCCCGCCGACTTCGTAGGTCCAGGTCGGCCAGGGATCGGCCGAGAAGCCGGCACACGTCTTGTAGCCTTCCGGATGGACCGCGCCGGGATACAGATTGCAGGACAGAGCATAGACCTGCCCGCCGACCTCCACGGTCTCCTCCACGTGGTTCACCAGAACCACCCGGTCAACCGGAGGACGTCTGGCAATCAGCAACAAGGCATGATACCGGCGGGTGTTGGCCCCAGCCACCGTGCCGGAGGCAAACCCGCCGCGGCCGTTCGGTTCAAGCCACTCCAGGCTCAGCGCACGATCCAGGTTTTGACAGTCCGAGGCGGGTATGTTCACTGGTCGGTGGTCATCCGGTTCAATGCACGTGGCCCAGACGGCGGCCGGTATCGTACCACAAAGAGGGCGGGATGCCGCCAACAACCGTGGGTTACCGTCCGGTCGAGAATAAGCCCGAAACCTTACAGACAGAGCCGGGCGGATGAGGAGCAAGGGCAAGAAAGACGGCATCCGCCGGGCCCGCTCAAGTTCACCAGGGGCCTGCCGATACTCAGTTCAGGAGGGCTTGCACATGACCGGTATCATGTTCAATTTGTTCTCGTTGGCGGCCAGTCTGATCATCGTTGGAATGGCCAGCGGCTCCTGGCTCCTCGCCGCCCCCTTCGCCGTCTTTTGGGGCCTCGGCTTGGCGATCAGCATCGCCCAATGGTGGCAGTGGGAGCGCCGCCTGGCGCTGACGCTCCACTCCCACCATTCCTGAAGCGGCCGGCCCGCCGTTCTGGGCCAGCGGCCGGCGGGAGGCGAAGCCTTGACCGCTGCCGGAAACCTGCCGCGCTTGTGCGGACACGATCTAGTGTCCGCCCGCCCGACGTTTGTATTCCTTCTTCCAGCACCGATCCATAACGACCAATAGTCCCGCCTGCTGCGCGCGCTGGGCCGCAGCGTCGTCGATCACGCCTTCCTGCAGCCACACAGACTTGGCCCCGATCGTGATCGCTTCGTCCACGACCTTGCCTGCCTCTTCCGACTTGCGGAAGATGGACACCAAATCCACTTGCACGGGCACGGCGGTCAGCACGGCATAAGCCGTCTCACCGAGGACCGGTACTTCCAGCGGGTTGACTGGAATGATGCGGTAACCCTGCTGTTGCATGAAAGAGGCCACGTCGTAGGAAGGGCGCGGCGGGTTGGACGAGAGGCCGACGACGGCGATCGTGCGGCATTCGTCGAAGATGCGCCGGATCGTCTCAGAACTGGATATGATGTTGTTCGCGCCCGATACGTCCGTCATAGGCCCGCGAGGATTTAAACAGTTCAAAGCGCCCATCGGCTGCGTAGGCGGCGACGCGGGTCCGGAGGTCGGCCATCTCTTGTGCCGACATCGGCGTGAACCGCCTGGCGATTCCGACATTCTGCCGCAGCACGTCGCGTGAATCCACGCCGGTGACGACCGTGCAGACTGGCAGGCTCAAGACGTAGCGCAGAGCCTCCTCCGGCGTAATGATGCCGCGCTTGATCGGCTCCCCGTTGCCGCTCAAGGTCTTCATGGCCAGGGGCGCGATGCCCCGCTTGGCCAGCACCGGCAACACCTCCCGCTCGAAGCTCCGATAGGTCCCGTCGAAGACGTTCAACGGCAACTGACAGGCGTCGAACGGAAAGTCGTGCGCCAGCATCTTCAAGTGGATGCTTGGGTCCTTGTGGCCGGTAAAGCCGATGAACCGGACCTTGCCCTGCTTCTTCGCTTCCAGTAGAGCCTCGGCTGCCCCGCCGACCGCAAAATGCCGGTCCGGGTCGTCCTCATAGACGACTTCGTGAATCTGCCAGAGGTCCAGATAGTCGGTCCTCAGCCGCCGCAAAGATTCTTCGAGTTGCTGCATAGCCACGCGCTTATCCCGTCCGTGGGAACAGACCTTGGTCATGAGAAATACTTTATTGCGCTTCCCGACGAGGGCCTTGCCCATCCATTCCTCGGCCCGCCCTCCCGCATATTCCCAGGCGTTGTCCATGAAATCGATCCCCGCATCGATCGCCTCATGAACCACCGAGGCTGCTTCCGCGTCGTTCTCCAGCCGCGACAGATGCGCCCCGCCGAGGCAGAGGGCCGAGACCTCGATGCCGGTCTTGCCGAACGGCCGACGCAGGATCGCACCGGACGCAGGCGGCGCGCCGGCCTCACCAATAGCCCTGGCCCAGTCCAGTGGGCCGGTCAGCGCCGCCGCGGCTCCGGCCAGTCCCAGGGCTTTAAGGAGTTCTCTTCGATTGACCCGACGAGAGAAGGCCATGATCGATCCTCGCACGACAGATGGACGAGAGATTGAAAAGCTTAGCAAAGGCAGCCTGAGAAGGCCAGCCGCTCCCCTTTGATAGAGAGTCGTGCAAGGAGGCCAATTCTTATAGAGTCAGGGAGGTATCGACCCAATAACCCAGCGGCAGTAAAATGTCCCTGGGCATCAATCGAACGAAGGAATCTCAATGCTAAGAGAATATTGGCGCGCATGGAGGCAAAAGTCTGCTGCTATTCCAGACCGCTTAAAGGAAGCTTTAGGCTGGGTTGGCATCGGGCATGGAAGGACGGCAATGTATGAAAAGCTCTTGAGAGAGTACTCGCAGGGGCTTCAGTCAGACCAACATTTTTTCGCCTACTACGAGGCAACAGAAATTCTCGACATCTTCAATTCATGGAAGAGTAGAGCAACTGACTTTCCAGGCATTCAGGGTAAAATTTCTCGTGTTTTCAAGAAAGGAACAGTCCTCAGTGAAGACGAAAGCGCTTCAGCAAACTCGAACCAGCCCAGAAACGATGCCTTTGTTTACGTGCTAGCAGGGAAATTGCTGCATGTTGCCGAAGCGCATGTCGTTTCCGTTGATGGTATCAACAACGCAAAGATCATGCATGGCCAGACCCAACAAGGCTCTCCGTCCGACATTTTCCTCCTATTTCGAGATAATCCAATTCGGATCGAGTGCAAAAGGCCGATGAATGAGGCCACCTTACAGGAAAACGCCGACACCGCATATCATCAGCTTAACGATAATTTAGCCGGTCAACCGTGGGGAGTAATTGCGATCGATGCATCACGGATCGTGAGGAAACCCGGAGAATACCTGCAAGTACCGTCCTTGGAAGCAGGCACAAAATTTCTATCGAACGAGCTTGAGAAGCTTTTGGTCCCGATCGCAAAGAAGCTCAACCACGAGAAAGTCCTCGGCGTCATTGGCTTCTCAAGGATTCCGCTTATCGGCACAGTCAAGAGCCGAATATTAAAGCTTGATGGGACGCCTTTTGTACTGGAAAATCTGTCGAGCGCTGCGATCGCCTATTTGTGTATTAAGAACGCAAAGTCTCCGCAAGGTGATTTGATGCACGAGCTCCAAAGATCTTTTTCACGAACAACTCATGATGTGCCGCAAGACTCCATACCCATAACCTAATGCCAAGCAATAGAGTCTGGATGCGAGTCAGGTTGGGCTGGCAATACTGTCCCGTCGGCCCCAATCGACCCGGATCATCGCCAGCGTCTCCGCTTCAGCATCCCATCTTACAGGATGGTCAAAAAGGCCGTTCAGCGAGGCCGCAGCGAGTGAAGGCCCGAGGCGTACTGAGAAAGTACGTTGAGGGTCTGAGCGATGCGAGAACAAAGCTGGCGGCCTTTTTCAACATCCTGCCGGCTAGCCTTTGCTAGCGCCCCACAGCTGCGCCAGCCGCTGAGCCCGGCCGCAGTTGTGCTTGTAAAATTTGTACCGGATGGGATTCTTTTTATAGAAGTCCTGGTGGTATTCCTCGGCCGCATAGAAGGTCGAGACCGGCACGATCTGGGTCACGACCGGCTCCTTGAAGGGCTTGGTCGCCTCCACCTTCTTTTTAGATTCTTCCGCCAGTCGCTTCTGCTCTTCGTTGTGATAAAAAATGGCCGAACGGTACTGGCTCCCGATGTCGCAGAACTGCCGGTCCGGGGTTGTCGGATCGATGTTGCGCCAGAAGACCTCCAACAGCTTGCCGTAGCTCACCTTCGCCGGGTCGTAGAGGATTTCCACCGACTCGGCATGGCCCGTGCCCCCGGCCGAGACCTCTTCGTAGGTCGGATTGCCCTTCTGGCCGCCCGTATAGCCGGAGGTGGCGGAGACGACTCCGTCAATATCCTGAAACGCTTCCTCCACGCACCAGAAGCAGCCGCCGGCGAAGGTGGCCTTAGCCGGTTGGCTGGCCCCTGTGCCTTGCTCAGCCCCCGTCGCAGTCGCACCCAGCGCTGCCAGCAAGACAGAGGCAAGCACCAGATTGATGCCCATCCGACTCCTGTTCATATCCCCCTCCTGTCGTACATCCGGCCTCCTATACCCCTTCGAGCCGGACTGAGGTTTGGATTCCCCTCACCTGACGCAGCCGGCGCCCTGCCCATAGGTCGGAGGGACCGGCGATTTCTTACACCAGCACGGCTGAAGCCGGGGCGGGACAGGCGTGACGGCTTATCCCTTCTCGCTTGCCGGCGCCGGCTCCGCCGGTTGGGTCTCCGTGGCGGCAATCGGCGGCCAGCCCCCGCCCAGAGCCTTGTAGAGCTGGACGATGGACACCAGATGGAGCCGATGCGTGCCCGTGAGGGCCAGCTCCGCGTCGAAGAGGTTCCGTTGCGCGATCAGCACGTCCAGGTAATTGGCCAGCCCTCCCTTGTACCGCAGATTGGCCAGGTGCAGAGCCGATCGCAGGGACTCGACCTGCTCGGCTTGCACGGCCCGTTGCTTGCGGGACGTGGTCACCGCCACCAGCGCATCCTCGACTTCCCGGAAGGCCACGATGATCGTCTGTTCGTACTGGGCCAGGACCTGCTTGGCCTGGGCCTCGGCGGCCTTCTGCTGGAAGCCCAGGATCTGGGCGTTGAACAGAGGACCGGTGACGCTGGGGCCGGCTACGCGGAAGTCGCCGCCGCGCGTAAACAACTGCGAGAAGGACGGATCGGCCACGCCCAGGAGCCCGGTGATGGACAGTTTGGGAAAGCGGTCCGCCTTGGCCATCCCGATGCGCGCGGTGGCCGCGCCCAGTTCCTGCTCGGCCCGGACGATGTCGGGACGGCGCTGGAGCAGCTCCGAGGGGAGGCCGGCCGGCACCTGCGGCGGCACCGCCTGCTCGGTGAGGGAACGGCCCCTCGGAATCCGGACCGGGTTCCGTCCCAGCAGCACGCTGAGCTGGTTCTCCTTCTGGACCATCTGCCGCTCCAATTCCTCCGCGCGGGCCGCCGCATTGGCCCGTTCCGCCTCGAACTGGTCCGCGTCCAGCTTGGCGATGATGCCCCGCCGCAGCCGAGCCTTGGCGATCCGTACCGATTCGTCCCACGCGACCAGGGTACGTTTGGCGATGTCCAATTGCATATCGAACTGGCGCAGGTCGAAATAGGCCTGGGCCACGTCGCTGACCAGCTCCAGAATGACGGCCCGCCTGGCCTCCTCCTTGCCGAGCAAATCCGCGCGAGCCGCTTCGTTGGATCGGCGGATACGCCCCCAAATATCGATCTCCCAGGAGAGATTGCCCTGCACGTAGTAGTTGAAAGGGTTGGGAAATCCCGGAAACAGAAACAGGGACTGCCGGCCGAACGAGGGCGCGTAGACGGTCCCATCCAGCTTCGGGGCGAAATCGGTCCTGGCGATGAACAGCCGGGCCTCGAATTCTTCGATCGTGGCCGTGGCCTGCTTGAGGTCCTTGTTTTCCTCCAGCGCGATCCGGATCAGCTTCTGAAGCTCTTCGTCCTGGAGCAGCTCCCACCAGGGTAGGTTCGCGATGGACCGCCCGTCCGTCTCGGCCATGCGAAAGGCCTCGGGCTTCGGCACGTCGGGGCTGGTGTAGTCCGGCCCCACGGCGCAGGAGATCAGCAGCAGCGACACAGTGGCAAGGAGCAGACTGCGCATGTCACTCCCCTCCTTCCGACGTGGCCGATCCGGATAATCCCGGCGCCTCGCCCGCAGCTTCCGTCCTCCGACCCATGATGCGCCGGGAGACTTGCTGAATCACCACGAAAAAGAGCGGCACGAAAAAGATGGCCAGGAACGTGGCGGCGAGCATCCCGCCGAAGACGCCGGTGCCGATGGAGTTCCGGCTGGCCGCTCCGGCGCCGGTCGCCACTACCAGCGGGACCACGCCCATGATGAAGGCCATAGAGGTCATCACGATCGGCCGGAACCGCAGCTTGGCCGCCTCGATCGCCGCCTCCGCCATCGGCAGGCCGGCGGCGTGGCGCTTGTTCGCGAACTCGACGATCAGGATCGCGTTCTTGGCGGCGAGGCCGATCAGGGTGACCATGCCGATCTGAAAGTAAATGTCGTTGCTCAATCCCCTGAGCCACACGGCCGTCAAGGCTCCGAAGGCCCCGAATGGCACGGCCAGGATCACGGCGAAGGGCACCGACCAGCTCTCGTACTGGGCCGCCAGCACCAGAAACACCATGACCAAGCCGAACGCAAAGGCCAGGGCCGATTCCGAGCCGACCTTGTGCTCCTGGTAGGAGATGCCGCTCCAGTCGATTCCGTAGCCTTGAGGCACCAAAATTTCCTGCGCCAGCCGGTCCAGGGCATCCAGCGCCTGGCCCGAACTGTAGCCGGGCTTCGCCGCCCCCAGCACCAAAGCCGTGTTGAACCCGTTGAAGTGCGTGACCGGGTCCGGACCGCTGGTATGTTCCGTCGTCACCACCGTATCCAGTGGAATCATGGACGCGCCCTGCCCGTTCAGCGCGCGCACGTAGATTTTGGCGATGTCCTCCGGGTCCGACCGGTACTGGGCCTCCGCCTCCGTCTGCACCCGATAGACGCGGCCGAACTTGAGGAAGTCGTTGACGTAGAGGTTGCCGAAATAGGCCTGGAGCGTGTCGAATACCTCGGAGATGGGCACCCCCAGGGCCTTGGCCCGCTCCCGGTTCACGTTCGCATAGATGCGGGGGGCGCTCACGCGGAAACTGGTCCCGATCGCGCCGATCGCCGGGTCCTGCCGGGCCTTGGCGAGAAAGGCCTGCGCCACGGAGGCGAACTGTTTAAAATCCCCACCGCTGGGGTCTTGGAGCTGGACGGAAAACCCTCCCGTGGCGCCGAGCCCTCGGATCGACGGCGCGTTGAACGCCAGAATCAACGCTTCGGGAATCTTCGCGAATTCCTGGTAGGCCGCGCCGATCAAAGCCGTGACGTGCTGGCTCGGATCCTTCCGTTCATCCCAGTGCCGCAGCGGCAGGAACATGGTCGCCGCGTTCGGCCCCCGCGTGTTGAAGACGAAATTCTGGCCGGACAGGGCGTCCGTCGAGTGGATCGAGGGCACCGACAGGAAATACCGTTCCACTTTGTCGAGGACCGCGTCGGTCCGTTGCTTGGACGCCCCGTCGGGCAGTTGGACGATGGCGATGAAATAACCCTGGTCCTCGTCCGGCAGGAAGCTCGGCGGGATCATCCTGAGCAGGCCGACGGACAGCCCGATGAGGAGGCCGAAGACCACCAGCGCCAGCAGCGACCGCTTGAGAAGCACCTCGACGGTCGCCGCATAGCGGACTTGCGTCCAATCGAAGAACCGGTTGAAGAGCCCGAAGAGGCCCCCGCGGGACTCGTGACCCGGCTTGAGGACGAGGGCGCAGAGGGCGGGGCTGAGCGTCAGCGCGACGAAGCCCGAAATGATCACGGAGATGGCGATGGTGATGGCGAACTGCTTGTAGAGCTGGCCGGTGATCCCGCCCAGGAATCCCACGGGCACGAACACGGAGCAGAGGACCAGCACGATCGCAATGACCGGCCCCGCCACTTCGCCCAGGGCTTTCTTGGCGGCGTCCTTGGGCGGGAGCCCGCCCCGCGTCATGTGGCGCTCGACGTTCTCGACGACCACGATCGCATCGTCCACCACGATACCGATGGCCAACACCATCCCGAACAGCGTGAGGGTGTTGATGGAAAACCCCAGCGCGCTCATGCCGGCGAAGGTGCCGATCAGGGAGACCGGCACCGCCACGCCGGGAATCAGCGTGGCGCGCCAGCTCTGCAGAAACAGATAGACCACCAGGATGACCACCACCATGGCCTCTCCCAGCGTCTTGACCACTTCCTGGATGGAGACCTCGATGAACCGGGTCGTGTCGTAGGGGATGTCATACGACACGCCTTGGGGAAAGCTCTTGGCCAGGCTGTGCATTTCCTTGCGGACCCGCTTCACCGTGTCGAGGGCGTTGGCGCCCGGCGACAGGAAGGTCAGGAGGAACACGTTGGGCTTGCCGTTCCACCGTCCTTCGAGGTCGTAGGACTGGGCGCCCAGTTCGACCCTGGCCACGTCCTTCAGGCGAACCATGGAGCCGCCGGGAAGGGCCCGCACGATCAACTCCTCGAAATCCTTCACCTCCGTCAAACGGCCGCGCGTGATGACCGGGATGGTGAGCTCGGTCCCCTTGGCGGCCGGCTCACGCCCGACCGTGCCGGCGGGAAAGTCCCGGTTCTGTTCGCGGACGACGGCCGCAATGTCGGTCGGCGTGAGGCTGAGCTGGGCCATCCGGACCGGGTCCAGAATCAGCCGCATGCTGTAGTTCTGCTGGCCAAAGACCATGGCATCGCCCACGCCGGGGAGTCGCTTGAGATTGTCGATCACGCGCAGGATGGCGTAGTTGGAGAGAAAGACCGTGTCCTGCCGGGGATCGTTGGAACTCAGCGCCACGACCGCGAGCAGATCCGGCGACACTTTCTTCACGGTGACGCCCTGGCGGACCACTTCGGGCGGGAGCTGCGGCTCCGCCAGCTTCTGACGGTTCTGCGTCTGGACCTGGGCGATGTCCACGTTCGTGCCGATCTCGAACGTGAGCTTGATGCTCATGTGCCCGTCGTTGGTGCTGGTGGAATCGTAGTAGAGCAGATTGTCGATGCCGGGGAGCTGCACTTCGATGGGACGCGCCACCCCGTCCGCCACCACTTCCGCGCTGGCCCCCGGATAGTCGGCGTCGATCTGCACGACCGGAGGCGTGATCTCCGGAAATTGGGCGATGGGCAGGGACTGCAAGGACACCAGCCCAACCAGGACGATGACGATGGACAGGACCGCCGCGAAAATCGGCCGGTCGATGAAAAATCCGCCGCTCATTGGCCGGCCTCCGGCTTCGGGCCCGTCTCCGGCTTGGCCGCGGGCTTCGCGTCAGCCTTCGCCTGTGGAGCCTGGCTGCCGGAGGAAGCAACCGGACCGTGATAGGGAACCGGCTTGACCGGCGCGCCGGGGACGATGCGATACATGCCTTCCACCACAATCCGCTCTCCGGCCTTCAACCCTTCTTCCACAAGCCATTGGTTGCCGTGCCAGGCAGCCGCCAGGATATCGCGGACCTCCACCTTGTCGCCCTCGCCCACGACATAGATGACCGACCCCTTTGCCCCTTGCTGCACCGCCCGTTGCGGCACCAGGATGGCCCCGGTCCGCACGGCGCCCAGGAAGCGGACTTTCACGAACTGTCCCGGTAGCAGCGCCCGCTCCGGGTTGGGGAACACGACCCGCACGTCCATCGTGCCGGTCGTGGTGCGCAGCCCCACATCGAGCAAGTCCAAATCCCCCTCATGCGGGTAGATACTGCCGTCCGTAAAGGTGATCACGCCCCGCAGATCGTAGACCTCCGCGCCCTGCACCTTTTTCGACGCCCGCTCCCGACGCCGCTTGAGCAAGAAATTCTCCGGAGCGCTGACGATGACGTACATCGGGTCCATCTGGTGGATGACCGTGAGCAGATCGGTCTGCGCGGCGACCAGCCGCCCTTCGTAGACCTTGGTCCGTTCGATCAGGCCGTCGATGGGGGCGGTGATGAGCGTGTTGTTCATGTCGAACTCCGCCTTGGTCAACTCTGCCTTGGCGGATTCCAGCGCCGCCTTCGACGAGAGGTCTTCCGCCACCGCATCGTCCACGTCCTTCTGGCTCACGGCCTGCTCCTCCAACAGGGGCTTGACGCGGGCCAGGTTCTGTCGTGCCTGCACGACGCGCGCCGCCGCCTGGGCGACCTTGCCTTTGGCGCTGGCCACGGCAGCCTGGAACGGCACGGGATCGATTTGATACAGCCGGTCGCCTCGCTTGACGTCCCGGCCTTCGGTGAAATAGCGCTCTTTGATGATCCCCGTCACTTGCGACCGGATCTCGACCGGACGGGAGGACTCGGCCTGTCCGATCAGTTCCGGCTCGTCCGCCACTTCCTGGGCCGTCACCGTCAGCACCTCGACTTCCGGCAGAGACTGCGCCGGCGTGGAGGCCGCTTCCTGCTTGCACCCGACCGACGCGGTGATCGCCACCCAGAGAAACAGGATGGCCGCCGCCCGAATCGTCCGACCGATGAAATGCGTTGCGGGGCTCATCGTTGCTCCTTCTGCGTGGCCTGGCACGAATCGCTCGGAGCGCCCGTCGTGATCTCCTCCACGATGCACCGGGTCAGGCAACCGGCGGCCTGCAGCTTGGCGCCATCCTTCCACAAACGGGCAAGCAGCGCCTTGCCCGCACCGTCGATGAAGGTGACCCCGGACAGGTCCACGATCGGATGCCCCGGCCGGGGATCGGGCATGTTGCGCCAGGCACGATCCAATTCGTCCACCCAGGGGCCGGCCAGCCGGCCTTCCACCTCGAGCGTCGCTCCCGATGTCTCCTCGCGAACCGTGATTTTCAGCATCGGAAATGCCCTTTCACCAGACGAGCCGCGTCATGCGGCTTCAGAACTCGTGGAATCCGGGTAATCGGTGTAGCCCTTCGGCCCCGGCGTATAGAACGTGGTTGGGTCCGGTTGCGCCAGGAGGGCGGCGGTCCGGAACCGACGCACCAAATCGGGATTGGCGATGAACGGCCTGGCGAAGCCGATCATGTCCGCCTGCCCCAAGCTCAACAGCTCATTCGCACTCTCGCGATCGAATCCGCCGGTGGCGATGATCGGCCCCGTGAAATGCGTCCGCATGAGGGCGATCGGATCGAACGTCTGCTCCTGCTGCGGAAGCTTCCCCGATCGCTGCACGTGCAGATAGGCCAGCCCCAGAGGGTTGATGGCCTTGGCCAGGTAGGGATAGAGGTCGAGCGGATCGTTCTCCTGGATGTCGTTGAAGGTATTGCCGGGGCTGACGCGCAGACCGATCCGGCTCGCCGACCCGGCCCCATCCGCCATGGCTTCCAGCGTCTCGATGACGAGGCGCGCCCGGTTCTGGACGGTGCCTCCGTAGTGGTCCGTCCGTCGGTTGCTGTTGGAGGCCAGGAATTGCATCGGCAGGTAGCCGTTCGCCCCGTGCAGCTCGACCCCGTCGAATCCGGCCAGCATGGCGTTGATCGTCGCCTGCCGGTACTCGTCAATGACCGACGGGATCTCTTCCGTTGCCAGGGCGCGGGGCATGCTGTGGTCCTGGAGCCCCAGGGCATCGGTGTACATCTGCCCGGCTGCGCGGATCGCCGAGGGGGCGACGGGCGGGCCATCCACCGTCCGGTTCAGACGGTGGGCGATACGCCCCGTATGCATGAGTTGGAGGACGATCCGCCCGCCGCGCGCGTGGACCGCCTCCGTCACCTTCCGCCAGGACGCGATCTGTTCGGGCGAGTGCATGCCCGGGGTCCGCGGGTACCCCTGGCCGTTCGCGCTGGGCTGCGTCCCTTCCGTGATGATCAGGCCTGCCTCCGCCCGCTGCGCATAATAGGTCGCGGCCAGATCAGACGGCACCCCCGTGACGCTGGCCCTGCTTCTCGTCATCGGCGCCATGACGATCCGGTTGTTCAGCTCCAGTGCACCGCTCACGATCGGCTCGAACAATGGCTCGCTCATTTCTTATTCCTCCTCCTCGTGCCGCACTCAGACTGCCGATCTTCAGAACATGGAAAAGACCTGACGTATCCTCCGGCGTGGCCCCGAATGAGTCGGCCCTCCGGCCTGACCGTTCCCGGCCGCCCGGCTCTGCTGCCGGGAGACGTGAGCGGTTTGTACCTTGAGCCCGTTAACGGCAACCAGGAGAGCCAGCAGCATGACAACCGATAGAGCGGGAAATATGATCATCATCCAGGACATGATGCCCTCCTTTCTTCTTCAAAAATCCATAGACACTGTTCGGTAGAGCAAAGGCCGTTCCATGCCGTGGACGGCATAGCAAACTATGACGCAAGACGATGATTAACAATAAATTATTCGCATCGTCATGATGACTGACTCGTCTGGAATTGATCAGGTGCCGATCGGCAGGCGCCGACATGACGGCACGATGCCGATATGTCGGCACGCAAAACCGCTTCGATTGGAACTGTTTTATCGAGGGCGGGAGATGTGGAGCTTCTGCATTCTGGATTGAAGCGTAGTCCGTTTCATGCCGAGTTTGGCTGCGGCGCCGGTGGAACCGCCAATCACCCAGCCGGTGGCGTTGAGCGCGCGCAGAATATGTTCGCGCTCCGCTGCTTCGAGCGTGGCGACCGGCTGGAGCTCATCCCTGGCCGCCGCCTTCAACTCCGCGAGCGGTACGTGCAGGTCGGCGCCACGGGAGAGAATGACGGCTCGCTCGATCAGGTTCTCCAACTCGCGGACATTGCCGGGCCAGTGATACCGGGACAAGGCGGCCATGACGCCGCTCGGGACGGTCTCGATCCGCTTGTTCATCCGCCTGGCGAATTTCTGCGCGAAGTAACGGACGAGCGAGGGAATGTCCTCCCGGCGTTCGCGGAGCGGCGGCACCGTGAGGGGAAAGACATTGAAGCGATAGTAGAGATCGCTGCGGAATTGTTTCTCGGCGACCAGGCGGACGTTGACCCGAATCGTCTTCGTGCTGCCAAGCCGTTCGAACTCCTGCTCCTGCAACACTCGCAACAATTTGGATTGCAGCTCGAGCGGAATGTCGCCCACTTCGTCGAGAAACAGGGTCCCCCCGTCGGCCAGCTCGAACCGTCCGATTTTCGTGGCGATCGCCCCGGTAAACGCGCCTTTTTCGTGACCGAACAATTCGCTTTCCACCAGCCCGCTCGGGATAGCCGCGCAGTTCATTTTGACGAAAGTCCTGCCGCGCCGGCCGCTGCGATTGTGGATGGCGCGGGCCAGCAATTCCTTGCCGGTTCCGGTCTCGCCCAGAATCAGGACCGTGGAATCGGTCGGAGCCACGATCTCCACCTGCTGCAGGACCCGCCTGAGGGCCGGCCCGTCCCCGACGATCTCTTCGAAGTTGTACTCGTTCTGGATTTCCCCTTCGAGGTAGAGCTTTTCCTTGCTCAGCTTGTCCTTCAGCTCGGCGATCTCCCGATACGCCAGCGCGTTCTCGACCGCGATCGCGATCTGGCTCGCCACCTGGGTCAGCAAATCCACGTCGTCCTGGCCAAAGGCATCGGCGCGCAGGCTGGCGATGTTGAGGGTCCCCAGTTGCCGGTTGCGCGATCGGAGCGGCACGCAGCAGATAGATTTGATCCCTTCGGCCAGCAGCAGCTTCACGAACTCCGCCGTGAACGTCTGCAATTCGTTCTCGCCGAACCGTTGCGGCTTCTCCGAGCGAAGCGCGACGCCCGCCGGGGTCCCCTCGACCGGATTCACCATGCCTTCATGGAGCAAACCCTTGCTCACGGGAAAATCCAGGGCATAGAGGCGGAACCGGTCGCCCTCCGGTTCGTGCAAAGCCAGGCTGGTATAGTCGTTCGGCAGCACGCGGCGGAGGGAGGCCGCCGTGGCGGCAAACACATCCCGAAACTCCAAGTGCGAGACCACGGCATTGTTGACCTCCAGCAAGAGCATGAGCCGGTCGCGCTCCCTGGCCAGGTGCTGCTGGGAGGCTTGAACCGCCTCGTAGTTCAGGACGTTGTCGATCGCCACCGCCACTTGCTTGGTGACTTGATCGAGGAACGCCAGCTCCGCGTCCCCGAAGGCGCAAGGCTTGAGGCTTCCGAACCCCATGGTGCCAAGGCGGCGTACCGCCGTGGTGAGCGGGAACATGCACAACGACGCCACGCCGATGTCTCTGAGGATCGCAAGCCCTTTGGGAAAGCGCGTTTCGTCTTTCAGGCAGGGCACGATGAGCGGCTGTTGGTGCGTCCACACCCAGCCGCCTGCCGACTCGGCGACCGGCAATTCCATTCCGGAAGGCAGGGTTTTGGACTCGGAGGTTTCCAGCACATGGACGCGCATGACGTCCCGCGCCGGATCGTGCAGGAGAAATCCGACATACTCAAACCGAACGACCGCGGGGAGGCGACGGGCCAGTTCCCGGCACAAAGCGGCCAGATCACGGTGTGCGGCGATCGCTTCCGTGACCTCCAGCAGGGCGCCATACCGGTCGGCGCCGGGCTCCGCCGTCAGTGATCCAGGCTTCTCCGCCATGCCCGCTAGTATGGCGACGCCCTATCCGTTATGCAACTGAGGAGCGACGTTCAGGGCAGGATGATGGCCTGCTCGGGATAGCCCAGGGCTTTCAGATTTCCTTCCAGCGCGTCCACCATCGGCGGAGGCCCGCAGAGGAAGACGACCGTATCGGAGCCCGGCGGCGGCAGGTGCGTGCGGAGCATGTCCGGCGTCACCCGCCCGACGCCCATCGACCACCCGGTGGGCGGTTGGCCGAGGACGTGGTAGCAGTGGAAATTGAGGTGCTCGCGGGCCGCTTGCTCGAACTCCTCCCGCAAAATGATATCGGCCTCGGTCTTGTTCGCGAAGACCAACCACAGTTCGACCGGCAAGCGCTTCGCCAGAATCCACCGGATGATGGAGATCATCGGAGTGATGCCGGTGCCCCCGGCGACGAACCCGACCCTGGTCGCCATCCCGTCGACCCAGTGGCCTCCCGCGTACGGCCCGCTGATCTCCACCGTCTCGCCGACCCGGCGGTCGTGCAAATACTTGGAAACCGCCCCGGTTTCATACCGTTTCACGGTGAGTTCAAAAAATCCGAGGGTGCCGACGAGGGATGACGGCGTGTAGGGCCGCTTCACGGCCTTGCCGTTCACCGTGGCATGCACGGTCACATGATCGCCGGGCAGCAGATCCAGCGTGGCATCGGCCGGCAGGGCAAACCGGAACGTTTTGGTGTCGTGGGTTTCGGGACGAAGCTCGGCAAGGAGATAGGGGGTCGGGGTTTTCGTTTTGATGCGGATCACATCCGCCATGCAACCCCCGCGACGGATGGGCGATCTAATTCCAGGTGACCTGATCCTGGTTCACCAGGAAGTCGATCAACTCGATGCTGTCCCGAAGCTCGGCTTGGGCATGCTCGGACATGGGGAGGATCGCCCCCACCGGCTTGCCCGCTTCCAGTTCTTCCAGGGCCGGCAGGCCATCGAGGCTGGACTTTTCAAGTTCCGAACGGAAGGCAGCCATCGGCTCTCCCTACCTTCACCGGCCTATTCGACCGGTGTCTTCAAATTATATAAGCAAGGAATAAGCAAGGAATGCGCCAAGTCAAGGGAACGAGTTCATCATACCACAAGAAGTCTTCCAAGAAAGGCCGGAGGCAAAACTCGCCGGCAGGGGAAAAATCAGCCGATCGGGGGCGTTGAGCAGGAGGTTCAAAATGGCCACCGCTTTCACCCTCCCAACCCCGGCGCGCCAAGACGCGCCATCTCCACGGGCGAGGCCGCAGAAAGCGAGGACCAGGAGGAGGGACATATCAAGCTTTGCTTGAACCGCTCGCTTCGATCACATGCGAGCGGATAGTTATTTTGCCCGCGCCCGATCGTATGCTGAGGGGTCGAGCGACCGAGAACAAAGCGGGAGGCCTTTTTCAACATCCTGTCATGGGCGCGCGCTCATTGGAGGCAACGCCCCGAGATAGGCAAACTCGCCCCGTCGGACCAGGGGCGTCTCGGGACGGAGCCGAAAATCATCCCGCTGCGGATCGACGAACAGCGGGTCCCCGACGATGTCCGACTCCCCTTTCAGCTCCGCTTGTCCATCGGCCGGCTCGGTCCGGCGATATTCGGACTCGCTGTTGTAGAGCGCATTGGTGGAGAGGGTCGCCAGACTCGAGGGCCCCAGCAGGAAGCCCACTTTATTGAGTCCCACGATGTTCCCGGAGGCCACGCTGCTGGAGGCCCCGAGAAAGGCGGCCCCGCCGCCATTCTTCACAATCGTGTTGCTCACTAATATCGCGCGGGCCTTATCCGTGACCACCACCCCTTCGAACAGGCTGCGGACGATCACGTTCCGCTCCAGCCGCACGTCGGACCTGCCGGCGATGATGACGCCGTGGTCGTTGTCGTGGATGTAATTGCCCACCAGCGTGGCTTGCGAGTCGGCAAATTGGACCCCGGTCGTTTCGCTTCCCCCGATGTCGCATTGTTCGATCCGGACATCCTGGACCTGCTGCCCGAATACCATCCCATTGATGCGGATATGGTGCAGCCGGATGTTGCGTCCGTTGAAGATGCCCATCGCATGCCCGCCGTGTTCATAGATGGTCAGGCCGCTGATTTCGATCTCCGTCGCCCCGTAGGGCCACTTGCCGATATGGAAGACGCCGACCCGCTCGCGGCCCAGGACTTTGACCCGGTCCGCCCCCGCCCCGATCAGCTTCAACCGTTCCTTGCTGTGAATCGTGACATCTTCCCGATACTCCCCCGCCTTGACTTGTACCGTGTCCCCATCGTGGGCGTCGTCGATCGCATCCTGGATGGACGTGAATTGGCCGGACCCGTCTCCCGCCACGACCAGCGTGCGCGGCCCCTGGTTCGCAGGCTTGCCGTCGGGGATCGCCAGGGCCGTGCCGTGGCCCAGGCACAGAAATAGGATCAGGAGGACGGTCGGTCGGATGGCCGCATGCATGCGAGCGTGATACAGGGAACGCCCACGGTCTGTCAACCCGGCTCCGAACGAGTTCCTTGTGAGGGCCGCGGGCCCGTGGTATCCTTCGCCCATGATCCTGGTGGGGCTGACAGGCGGACTGGCGACCGGCAAGAGCTCGGTCGCGCGCCTCTTTCAAGACAACGGAGCCTACGTCATCGACGCCGACGAACTGGCGCGGCAGGTCGTCCAGCCGGGCAAGCCGGCCTGGTGCGATATCGTGCGCACCTTCGGCAAACAGGTCGTGAATCCGGATCGCACGCTGAACCGCGCAGCCCTCGCCGAGGTGATCTTCCGGAACGAGGCCAAACGCCGGCGGCTGAATGCCATCGTCCATCCGCGCGTCGCACGGGCGCAAGCGAGGCTGACGGCGGCGATCGCCAAGAAAGACCCCAACGCCATCGTCCTCTACGATGTCCCCCTGCTCTTCGAAGCCGGCGTGGATCAACGGGTGGACAAGATCATCGTCGTGACCGCGGACCGGGCCACTCAAATCAAACGCCTCATGACCCGCAACGGCTTCACACGCGCCGAAGCGCTCCGCCGTCTCCGCGCCCAGATGCCGCTGCGGGAGAAGATCGCCAGAGCCGACGAGGTGATCGACGGCACGTTGTCGTTCGCACAAACCAAAGGCGAAGTGGAACGGATCGTTTCGGAGCTCAAGCCGCTCGCCTGATTTCCGGCTTCCGCTCGCCCCTTCCCTGTGTTACATTTCCTTTCATGCATCAGGTCGTCATCATCGGATCGGGGCCGGCCGGGCTGACCGCCGCCATCTATGCGGCGCGGGCCAACCTGTCGCCGCTGCTCATCGAAGGGCTCCAGGCCGGAGGCCAGTTGACCACCACCACCGAGGTGGAAAACTATCCGGGCTTCGAGCAGGGCATCCAGGGTCCGGAATTGATGAAAGTCATGCGGGCCCAGGCGGAGCGGTTCGGCACGGAATTTCTCACCGGCGACGTGTCCGCCGTCGATCTCGGCCGGAAGCCGTTCACCATCACCGTCGAAGGGGAACGGCGGATCGAGACCAAGACGCTGATCATCGCCACCGGCGCCTCGGCCATTCACATCGGACTCCCCAACGAATCGCGGCTGACGGGCCACGGCGTCTCCACCTGCGCGACCTGCGACGGCTTTTTCTTTCGCGGAAAGGAACTGGTCGTCGTCGGAGGGGGGGACAGCGCCATGGAAGAGGCGAACTTCCTCACGAAATTCGCCACCAAGGTGTCCGTCGTCCATCGGCGGGACAAGCTGCGCGCCTCCAAGATCATGCAGGACCGGGCGATGAAAAACGAGAAAATCGCCTTCGTCTGGAATTCCGTCGTGGAGGACATCACCGGCGACCAGGTGGTGACCGGCGTCCGTTTGCGCAACGTCGTCACCGGCAAAACATCGCAGTTGCCTTGCGCCGGTGTCTTTGTGGCCATCGGGCACAGTCCCAACACCGGCTTGTTCAAGGGCCAGGTCGGGATGGACGCCAAGGGGTATCTCCTGACCACACAGGGCACGGCCACCAACGTGCCCGGCGTCTTCGCCGCCGGCGATGTCCAGGATGCCCGCTATCGCCAGGCGATCACCGCCGCCGGCTCCGGCTGCATGGCCGCCATCGACGCCGAGCGATTCCTGGACAACCAAGGTTGAGGCCGAGGTTAAGGTTGAGCGACAACCGTCCTGGACCCCAACCTGCGAAGCCTATGCGCTGCGCGATCATCCATTACCACGAACTCGCCCTCAAGGGACGCAACCGTCCCTACTTCGAACAACGGCTCGTTAGAAATATCCGGCTCGTTCTGCGCGATCTTGGGGTCGGACAGGTGGACGCCCTGCCCGGCCGCATCCGCGTCGTCCTCAAAGACGAGACCTCCTGGGATGCCGTCAACGAACGGCTGAAGCGGGTCTTTGGGATCGCGCACTATTCGCTCGCCCACTCGGTGCCGCTGGACCTGGCACGCCCCAACCTCGACGCACTCAAGGAAGCCGTCGGCCGGGAAGTGGCGCCCCAGTCGTTCGCCACCTTCCGCGTCTCGACCAAACGGGCCGACAAGCGCTTTCCCTTTACCTCGGTGGACGTGGACCGGGATGTCGGCGCCCACCTCTGCCGGCTCACCGGCAAGAAGGTCAACCTGAGCCGCCCGGACCTGACCGTGCAGATCGAGCTGCTGGCCAAAGCCGCCTACTATTCGACCAAGAAAGAAGCGGGATCGGGCGGATTGCCGGTCGGTATCAGCGGAAAGGTGGCCTGCTGTATTTCCGGCGGCATCGACTCTCCGGTCGCCGCCCACCGCATGATGAAGCGCGGCTGCCGGGCCGTCTTTGTCCATTTCCACGGCCGCCCCTACGTGAGCCGCGCCTCGGAGGAAAAGGTCCGGGAAATCGTCCGGCTCCTGACGCAATACCAGTGCTACTCGCGCCTGTATCTGGTGCCGTTCGGGGAGATTCAGCGGCAGATCGTACTGGGCGCGCCAGCCGCCTTTCGCATCGTCCTGTACCGCCGGATGATGCTCCGCATCGCCGAGGAGCTGGCGCGGAAGGAGCGCTGCTGGGCCCTGGTCACCGGAGACAGCCTCGGCCAGGTGGCCTCGCAAACGCCGGAGAACTTGAGCGTGGTGCAGGAAGCGGCGCAGTTGCCGATCCTGCGTCCGCTGATCGGCATGGACAAGATCGAGATCACCGAGCAGGCGGAGCGGATCGGCACGTTCGAGACCTCCATCGAACCGGACCAGGACTGCTGCTCGCTCTTCGTCCCACCGCATCCCAGCACCAAGACCGGACTGGACACGATCCGGAAAATCGAGCGCGCGTTCGACCTCGTCGCCCTGGTCAAGCAGGGACTGGAGCAGGCGGAGTTGGCCGAATTCTCTTTCCCGACTTAGCGCGCCTGCGCCCGCGCGAGAGCCGTCTCCCGCAGGATGCGGAAGTGCTTCTCCAATTGCCGCTTCAGCTCCAACGCCACGAGCCAATCGGGAGCCAGGGTCTTCACCTCTACGAGCAGGGTGAACTCCGCCTTCGTGGCCGCGGCGCTTCCATCCGGGCCAAGCGTCCACGTCCGCTCATATCGTTTGAAGTCCCCTTCCAGAAACGTCGTGACCAGCCCGCCGCCGGGCGGCACTCGGTTGTCGCACATGAGACGGCTTTCACCGGGCAAGATGGGGTGCCGGATGTAGAGCTCCGTGATCACCCTGTCCGACCGGCGGTCCAGACGCGCCATGCGCATGGTCACCCCGAACAGGTGCGGCCAGTTTTCATAGTCCGTCAGCACTTGCTGCACCACGGACGGAGGGACCGGCAGGCGGAGCGAGGCGGTGGCTCGGAGTCCACCGGCTGGATCGCCGGTCACGGTCAGCGTCATCTGGTCCTGCGCAGAAGCCGAGAGCGCGGCGCAGGGAGCGATGACCACGCCGGCCCAGGCCAGCAGCCCCCCAAGCAACGTGGCGGCCCGGCGGCCGAAACGCGGCGCAGGGACAATGGAAAGGCGAGGGTTAGGATTCATCCAACAAGCTTCGAACGGTGCGCAGCAAGAGGTCCGATGAGAAGGGCTTCTGCAAGAAGGCCCGATTCGCATCCGACAGTTCCCGAAGATCGACCGGCTGATCGGTATAGCCGGACATATAGAGCACTTTCAGGTTCGGATACCGCGGAACCAGCCGCTGAACGAGAGCTTGCCCCCCTAACGTAGGCATGACCAGATCCACCACCGCCAGGTGGATCGGCCCTGCGTGGTCCCGACACACCTGGAGCGCCGCCTGGCCATCCTCTGCTTCCAGGACCCGATAGCCCTTCTCCCTGAGAGCCGCGCGCAGCACTTTGCGCACCGCCAGCTCGTCTTCGGCGATCAGAATCGTCTCGGTGCCTGTGAGCGGCCCGGTTGACGATTTCTCCGGACTCAATTCGTCCGCGGCCTGAACCACCGCCGGCAGCAGGATCGTAAAACAGGTGCCCTGTCCCGGCTGACTGGCGACCCGAATATGGCCCCCGGTCTGCGCGATCAATCCATACACGGTGGACAAGCCCAGACCGGTACCCTTGCCCACCTCCTTGGTGGTAAAAAACGGTTCGAAGATCCGCGCGAGCACCTCAGGCTGCATGCCGCAGCCCGTATCGCGCACGGTGAGCCTCACGTACGCGCCGCGCGGAATCCCCGGATAGGCCTCACCCGCATTCTCCCAGAGGGTCAGTTGGGAGGTCGCGATCGTCACCACGCCGCCTTTCGGCATGGCGTCCCGCGCGTTGTTCACCAAATTGAGCAACACCTGCCCGATCTGCGCCGGGTCCGCCTTGACCCGCGGCAGATCCGGCGCCAGTTCCACCTCCAGCTTGATGGACTCGCCGATCAGCCGGTCCAACATCCGGTGTTGCTCCACGATAATCGCATTGAAATCCAGGACCCGCGGCATGATCACTTGCCGCCGGCTGAACGCCAACAATTGGTTCGTGAGGCTCGCGGCCCGGTCCGCCGACTGTTCGATCCCTTCGACGTCCCGCCGCAGGGCCTCCTGCTTCGCCAGCCCGGGCAGGAGGAAATAGCAATAGCCCTTGATGACCTGGAGAATGTTGTTGAACTCGTGGGCGATGCCGCCCGCCAACTTGCCGACCGCTTCCATCTTCTGCGATTGGAGCAGTTGTTCCTCGCTCTGCTTGAGCGCCGCCTCGGTCTGCCGCCGCTGCTCGATCTCCGCCGTCAGGTCCGTGTTCAGCCGCTCGGCCCTCTCCTTGGCGTCCGTGAGATAGGCGATCAGCTCGCGATTCTCATGGCGCAGATTGAGCGAGGCGACGATCGTCACATGCGTGCGCCAGGCGGTTGCCCAAAGGGCGGCCCCATACAGGACCGCCATGAGGCCCATGAACAGATGCACCTCGTCGCCCATGGTCAGCAAGCGGACGGTCAGCGGGATCAACAAGGGAAGAACAAAACAGAGGAACGCAGGCTTGCTCGCCGGCAGGTAGGCGGCGGCGCCCGACACCATACCGGCCAGCACGAAGACGAGAAACATCTGGTGCGCGATGGAGTCGACGGGAAAGAGCAGGGACCCGGTGATTCCCCAGCCGATCCCCAGGAGGCCGGTGACTATGACATAACGCCGGTGCCACAGAGGGGCCGCCGCCACCCGGTCCGCCGCCTGCCAATAACGGTAAGCGAGACCGAGCCGCCCGAGGGCCACCACCAGCAAATAGGCGATACAGGGCGCGAGGACCACGGTGGGAATGACGTCGCGCTGGATATAGGCGATGAACAGGCCGTTCACCACCGTGACCAGCGAGGCGTCGCGCGATCCCCGGTAGACGACCGCGACTTGGTCCGCAAAGACCAGCGGCGCGCGGGCTTCCGGAATCGCCGGCATCTCCTGATCGGCGAATTTTGGAATCGTTAACGACACCGCGCCGCCTCCTTCAGGACTCCGCCTGTACCCGCGACGACAACCTTGTATCAAGGAGCGACCCGTTCAACGACTAGAATCCATTCAGCAGGTCACGGACCTTGCGCAACAAGATTTCCGAGGAGAAGGGCTTCTGCAAGAACGCCTTGATCGAATCCGGCAGCTCCTGCGAATCCATCGGCTGGTCGGCATAGCCGGACATATAGAGCACTTTCAGGTTCGGATACCGCGGAATCAGCTGCCGGACAAGATCGCGCCCGCCCATTGCCGGCATCACCAGATCCACCACCGCCAGGTGGATCGGCCCTGCGTAGTCCCGACACGCCTGGAGCGCCGCCTGGCCACCCTCTGCTTCCAGGACCCGATAGCCCTTCTCCCTGAGGGCGGCGTGCAGCACTTTGCGCACCGCGGGTTCATCTTCAGCCAACAGAATCGTTTCGTTCCCCGTCAGCGCATCGGTTGCCGGCCGCGCCGGCCCGGCCGCTTCCGCCGCCGGCTCCACCGCCGGGAGCAGAATAGTAAACCGAGTGCCCTGCCCGGGCTGGCTGGCGACCCGAATGTGTCCCCCGATCTGCGCGATCAGTCCGTAGACCGTCGAAAGTCCCAGGCCGGTGCCCTTGCCCACTTCCTTGGTCGTAAAGAACGGCTCGAAGATCCGTTCCATAACCTCCGGCGGCATCCCGCAGCCCGTATCGCGCACGGTGAGCACCGTGTAGACGCCCCGCGGAATCCCCGGATAGGCCTCACCCGCATTCTCCCAGAGGGTCAGTTGGGAGGTCGCGATCGTCACCACGCCGCCTTTCGGCATGGCGTCCCGCGCGTTGTTCACCAAATTGAGCA
>SCVN01000010.1 GCA_004296885.1 Nitrospirota bacterium
CAACAAGCGCCGCGGACGGCTGGGCAAGAAGGACGTCTCCATTCTGATGATCATTTCCGCCTTGATGTCGGCGGCGATCGTGCAGGCGCGGCTCTACGAGGAAGTGAAGTTTGCGGAGGTGGGGCGATTGCTGGGCGACATCGGACATGACGTCGGCAACCTCCTGACCCCCGTGCTCTGCGGCGTGGACCTGCTGGGTCCCCAACTGGAGAAGTTCCTGGACGGCTTGGGAGAGCCCGAGACGGCCGAGACCAAGCAGATGCGCGGGTTGAGTCGGGATGTTCTGGGGCTATTGAAGACCAGCGCGCGGCGAATCCAGGACCAGGTCAAGCAGATGGCCGACTGTATCAAGGGCTTGAGCACGGCGCCGCAGTTCCGGTCGTGCCGGGTTGAAGCCCTCGTGGAACAGGCCCAGCTCACCTTGAGCCTCTTGGCCAAAGAAAGCCACATCGAGCTGCGCCGGGAAGGGTTGGAGAGGCTTCCGTTGATCCTGGCGGACGAGCGGCGGCTCTATCTGGCCTTTTACAACCTCATCAATAACGCGATTCCGGAAGTGCCGCCCGGCGGATCCATCACGGTTCGGGGGGCCTGGGAGCCGAAGAGCCGTCAAGTGCTGGTGTCGGTCATCGACACGGGGCGCGGGATGTCGTCCGATGTGCAGGCGAGCCTCTTTTCGCCGCGCGCGATCAGCCGTAAAGCGGGGGGCACGGGTCTGGGCACCAAGATCGTCAAGGACGTGATCGAGGCCCACGGCGGCCGGATTACGGTGGAGAGCCGGGAGGGGGCAGGCACTTCCTTCCACCTGTGCTTGCCGTTGAAGCCCCCTGCGTCGTCGGAGAGGAAAGAGCCCAAGCCGGCTCCGGGCATGGCGGGCTGAATCGCGGCCAAGTCTCCAGGAGGTTCAAAAAGGCTTTGTCGTATCTCGTGAAGCGTTGCTGGTAGGGAGGTCTTCTTTCTTTACGCTTCGCGGGAGCACGGGCGGGCTTTTTCAACATCCTGCTTAGGGAGTGACCGGAATCGTGATCACGATGCCCCCCATGACGTCGTTGAGCTTGAAGTCGCGGCGGGAGCTGTTGATGTGTTGGTTGTGGCAGGTGACGCAGGCCTGTGAGACGGCCACGTCCGCATAGATGGCCTGAAAGTACCGTTCCCGCCCGATCCGCACGAACCCGGTAAACGGCTGCTCAGGATTTTTCGCCACTGCCTCCAAACCCTTCTGCTCGAATTCCGTCTCCGGCTTGTTCCAGACGTAGATCGGCCAGAGGCTGACCAGTTTATATTTGATGCCCTTGCCGCTGTCGGCCACCAGCCGGCCGGTTTCCATCAGGAATTGGGCCGGCAGCGGAAGGGCGTTCTGGCCCTTCCAATGTTCGGCTGCTTCCACGACGCCGCTCTCTTGCAGCTTGTCCACGACGTTCTTGGTGTAGACGGTGCGGTTTGCCTGGATCACGGCGTGGACGTAATCGGCCACGAGTTCCGGCGCGATCGTGACCGGCGCCTCGGCATCTTTGAGCAAACCGGACAGCCCCCAGTAGCCGCCGACGCCGACGAGCACCAGC
>SCVN01000011.1 GCA_004296885.1 Nitrospirota bacterium
TCGCGCGAGCTGCTCATCGACTGGCTCGCCGCCGGCATCGATCCGCAGCGCGCCACGGTCTTCATCCAATCGCGCGTCCCCGACCATGCGATCCTGCACCTGCTGCTCTCGATGATGGTGCCGATCCCCTGGCTGGAGCGAAACCCCACCTACAAGGAGAAACAGGACGAGATCAAGGAGAAGGACCTCTCCACCTACGGTTTCCTCGGCTACCCGGTGCTGCAAGCCGCCGATATCTTGATCTACAAGCCGGACTTCGTCCCGGTGGGCAAGGACCAACTGCCGCATCTGGAACTGACGCGCGAGATCGCCCGCCGCTTCAACAGCCTCTACAAGCCGGTATTTCCCGAGCCGATGGAACACCTGACGAAGTTCCCCAAAGTGCTCGGCACCGACGGCCGCAAGATGAGCAAGAGCTACGGGAACACCATCAACCTCTCCGACGCCGAGCCGGTCGTGCGCCAGAAACTCAAAACCATGGTGACCGACCCGGCGCGGGTCAAACGCACGGACAAGGGCAATCCCGACATCTGCCCCGTCTACGACTTCCACAAGATCTATTCGACCACAGAGGTACAGGACCGCATCAATACCGAATGCCGCACCGCCGCGATCGGTTGCATCGACTGCAAGAAGCTCGTCGCCGACGCGATGGTGGAACGCCTCGTGCCGATTTGGGAGAACCGGGCCAAACTGACCGCCCAGCCGGATCAGGTCGAGGAAATCGCGCAGGAAGGCAGCAAACGCGCCGCGAAAATCGCACATCAGACGCTGGAAGAAGTGAAAGAGGCTATGAAGATTTGAGCCTTATCAGATCGCCCTCGACATTTCATTTCTCTTATGGGCACGCCTCGCTCACCGAGAACTCTCACGCTCGACACAAACTTCCTACTTGATAAAGCGACAAATCGCACAGGCGCAGACCTTTTTGATCGGCTCATCGATCTGACAAAATTGGGACATTTCAAGCTCTACTATTCAGGCACCACCGATTTTGAAGATAAGACAGGGGAAATAATGCGGCTAGTAATAAAATTGGTGGGCGAGAGTCTGATTCACGAAGCAACGTAGGCACTGGACTGGACTTTATCCCTGGCAGCCCAGGCCTGCATCGTGTTCAGGATAAGGACATCGATGATCTAGTGGAAACGATTTGGCCAAACGCGCAGCTACTTGGACGCAGCTATGAAAGCAAGAGAGGGGATGCCTGCCATCTGATGGCGCACAAACTCAATAAACGCGATGTTTTTTTGACCAAGGACTCGGAATTATTGCGAAAAAGACAAACCATTTTAGACAAATTAGGCGTGACAGTCATGAGTCCACAGGAAATCTTAACCACCTAGCTCACTTTCTCATCGCATTTTCTCCCCCCCACCCTCCCCACGAAGGCTGGGCAGAAGACTAAGCCGCCGATCACCCGAGGGGGCGGAACACAACTTGCCGCAGGCCGCGTCCCAAGTTCTTCACCCTACAGGCTGCTCAAAATGGCCCCTTCACACCCACCCAACCCCAGGCACGCCAAGACGTGTCTTTCTACCCGTGGCGAGGCCGCAGGGCGTGAGGACCCCGAGGAGGTACATACCAAGCTTCGCTTGATCCGCTCGCTTCGATCACATGCGAGCGGATAGGTACTTTGCCTTCAGCTTTGCCGTTCCGTTCGTTGAGGGGTTCGAGCGCCCGAGAACAAAGTTGGGGGACATTTTCAGCAGCCTGAAACGGCTTGACTTCGGCTGCCCGCCTGAGTAACATTCACCCCTCCTGCCGGTCGGAATTCGGCCGGCATTTTTCTTTCATGGAGATTGGAACGGACCATGGCTATTCGTATTGGAATCAACGGGTTCGGCCGGATCGGGCGGAACGTCTTCCGCGCCTCGCTCAACGACCCGCAATTGGAATTTGTCGCGATCAACGACCTGACGGACGCCAAGACGCTCGCGTACCTGCTCAAGTACGATTCGGTGCACGGCACGCTGGACGCGGACGTCCACCCCAGCGACGGCGAACTGGTGGTGAACGGCAAGTCGATCAAGATTCTGGCCGTCAAGGACCCGAAGGAGCTGCCCTGGAAGGAATTGAACGTGGACCTGGTCGTAGAGTCCACCGGCCGCTTCACGGACCGCGAGGGCGCGGGCAAGCACCTGTCCGCCGGCGCCAAGCGGGTGATCATCTCGGCCCCCGCCAAGGACGCGGACGTGACCGTGGTGTTGGGCGTGAACGAGAACACCTATGACCCGGCCAAGCACCACGTCATCTCGAACGCCTCCTGCACGACCAACTGCCTGGCGCCGGTGGCGAAAGTGCTGTTGGAAAACTTCGGCATCAAGCACGGGATCATGACCACGATTCACTCCTATACCAACGATCAGCAGCTCCTAGACCTGCCCCACAAGGATCTGCGGCGCGCGCGGGCGGCGGCGCTCTCGATGATCCCGACCAGCACCGGCGCGGCCAAGGCGCTGCATCTGGTCCTGCCGCAACTCAAGGGCAAGCTGGACGGCATGGCGATCCGCGTCCCCACGCCCAACGTGTCGGTCGTGGACCTGACCGTGGAAACGGAGAAGGACTGCGACCTGGCCTCGGTGAACGCCGCGTTCCGGACGGCGGCGGGAGGGCCCTTGAAGGGCATCTTGAAATATTCCGAGGCGCCGATCGTGTCCACGGACCAGAACGGCGATTCCCACTCGGCCACCTTCGACGCGCCCTTGACTACCATCATGGACCATCGCATGGTGAAGGTGATCGCCTGGTACGACAACGAGTGGGCCTATTCCTGCCGCGTCAGAGATCTCATCAAATTCGTGGCTGCGAAGGGCTGAGGCCCACCGCCAGGATACAACGCACGCCATGAACCTGCACAAACAGACGATCGACGACCTGGTTCTGCACAACAAGCGGGTGATCATCCGCGCGGACTTCAACGTCCCGCTCGACGACTCGCACCAGATCACCGACGACACGCGTATCCGCTCCACCCTGCCCACGATCAACCGCGCCGTGGACGAAGGCGCCAAGGTGATCCTCTGCTCGCACCTGGGCCGCCCCAACGGCAAACCGGACCCCCGCTACAGCCTGGCTCCGGTGGTCAAGCGATTGCAGCGGCTCCTCGGCAAGGACGTCCTCTTTGCCCCGGATTGCATCGGCCCGGAGGTTGAGAAGATGGTCGCCAAGATGAAGCCGGGCGACGTCCTCCTCCTGGAAAACCTGCGCTTCCATCCGGGAGAGGAAAAGAACGACGAAGCGTTCTCCAAAGCCCTGGCGTCGCTGGGCGACGTGTTCATCAACGACGCGTTCGGCGCCGCCCACCGCGCCCATGCCTCGACCGTCGGCATCACGAAGTTCATCAAGGAGTCGGGCGCCGGCTACCTGCTGAAGAAAGAGATCGAATACCTGGAAGGCGCGGTGGCCAACCCGATGCGCCCCTTCGTGGCGATTCTGGGCGGAGCCAAAGTGTCCGGCAAGATCGGCGTCATCGAGAACCTCGGCAAGCGCGTGGACAAGGTCATCATCGGCGGCGGCATGGCCTTCACCTTCATCAAGGCCATGGGCTACGAGATCGGCAACTCGCTGGTCGAGAACGACATGCTGGACTTCGCCCGCGGCGTGCAGGAACATGCCTTCTCGCGGGGGGTCAAGTTCTACCTTCCGGTAGACTGTGTCGTGGCCGCCAGCCTGGAGCCTGGCGCCGAAACCAAACTGGTCCCCGTGCAGGAGATCCCCAAGGGTTGGGTTGGGCTGGATATCGGCCCCGCCTCGGTGAAACTGTTCAGCGAAGCGGTCCAGAACGCAAAGACGATTCTCTGGAACGGCCCCATGGGCATGTTTGAAACCGATGCCTTCGCCCGCGGCACTCTCTCAATGGCGCACGCCGTGGCCAACGCCTACGCCTTGACCATCGTGGGCGGCGGCGATACGGCCCTGGCGGTCCACCGGGCCGGCGAGTCCGAGAGCATGTCGTTCATCTCCACCGGCGGCGGCGCGGCGCTGCAGTTGCTGGAAGGCAAGGAGTTGCCGGGCCTCACCGCGTTGCCGAAGCGTGCCGACTAGCCCGGGCTCGGGCATCCGACACACCCACCACCCTTCCACGAGGAGAGCGTGCGCAAACGCCTGATCGTGGGCAACTGGAAGCTGCACAAGACCGCCTCCGAAGCGGTGGCCTTCGTGTATCGATTATCCGCGCTGGCCCAGGCCACCGACGACGTGGAAGTCGTGCTGGCCCCTCCCTTTACAGCCCTCCAGGCCACGGCACAGGCCGAGCTGCCCGCCTTTCCCTTTGAGCTGGGCGCACAAAATCTGTTCTGGGAAGACAAGGGCGCCTTCACCGGCGAGGTCTCGGCGCCGATGTTGAAGGAACTCGGCTGCCGTTACGTGATCCTGGGCCATTCCGAGCGCCGGCGCATCTTCGGCGAGCAGGATGAGGGGATCAACAAGAAGGTGCAGGCCGCGCTGCGACACGGGTTGCGCCCGATCCTGTGCATCGGAGAGACCCTGACGGAGCGGGAGGCGGGGCAGACCGACCGGATCGTAACCCATCAGCTTCTTCGGGGACTGGAGGGAGTGGCAGGCGAGAGCCTGGGAGCCGTCGCCATCGCCTATGAGCCGGTATGGGCGATCGGCACCGGACGGGCTGCGTCCGCCGACCAGGCGACGGCAGTCCATCGCACGCTGCGCAAGGTCCTGACCGAACGATGGAACACGCGGGAGGCCGAGCCGGTTCGCATTCTGTACGGCGGGAGCGTGACGCCGGAGAATGCCGGGCAGTTCCTGGCCGCGCCTGAAATCGACGGGGCCCTGGTGGGAGGGGCTTGTCTGGACCCACAGTCGTTTGCTACAATCATCGCCTCCGCGCAGGCCCGACAAGGCTAACCCGCGCTGCGAGGGAAAGAGGAGTCCTATGTACACCCTGGCCGTGATCCTTCATGTCATCGTCTGTTTCCTGATGATCGGCGCCATCCTGTTGCAAGCCGGGAAGGGGGCCGAGATCGGGGCCGCATTCGGCGGGTCGAGCCAGACGGTGTTCGGCAGCCGCGGGCCGGGGACGTTCCTCAGCAAAGTGACCGTCGCCGCCGCGATCATCTTCATGCTGACCTCGCTCAGTCTCGCCATACTGTCCAAGGAACGGACCTTCTCCTCCACCGTCATCGACCTCAACAAGAAAAGCACCTCCACTGCCGCCCCCGCGCAAGACGCCAAGCCCAAGGACTCGTCGCAGGCCCCGGCCGGCGGCGATGCCGCACCCGCCGCTCCGACCGCGCCGTAAACGAGCACTCAGCTTTCAGCAGTCAGCCATAAGCCACAGGTCGGGGGAGCGGACAGAGTCCACTCCCTCGTTTCCGGTTGCTGAGAGCTGATCGCTGAAGGCTGAGCTAGACGGGCGTCCGCCAGGAGGCGTGGGCGGTTTCTTCACCGCGGACGATCTCGAAGAAGGTTTTCTGCAGGTCTTTCGTGATCGGGCCCGGCACACCGGTTCCGATCCGGCGCCCATCCATTTCCCGGACCGGCGTGACTTCCGCCGCCGTGCCGGTCAGGAAAATTTCGTCGGCCACATACATGGCGTCGCGGGTGAAACGTTCCTCGACCACGGGGATGTTTCGTTCACGCGCCAACTGCATGATCGAATTGCGCGTCACGCCTTCCAGGATCGACGTGAGTGGCGTCGTCTTCAGCACCCCGTTGCGGACCAGGAAAATGTTTTCGCCCGTGCCTTCCGCCACATACCCGTCCGGATCGAGCAGAATGGCTTCGTCATACCCGTCCGCCTTGGCCTCCTGCTTGGCCATGATGGAATTAACGTAGTAGCCGGACACCTTGGCCCTGGTCATGGTGACGTTGACGTGATGGCGCGTGAACGAGGACACCTTGGCCCTGATGCCCTTGGCCAGCGCGTCCTCTCCCAGATACGAACCCCACCGCCAGGCGGCGATCGCCACGCGGATGGGATTGTCGCCGGGATAGACCCCCATCGCTCCATACCCGATGAAGACCAAGGGACGGATGTAGCAGGCGTCGAGCCGATTGACCCGCACCGTCTCCACGATCGCGTCAAGAAGCTGCTTGCGGTCGTAGGGAATCTTCATCATCGCGATATGGGCCGACTCGTACAGCCGATCCACATGTTCCTTCAGGCGAAAGATCGACGATCCCTGCCGCCCTTTGTAACAGCGGATGCCTTCGAACGCTGCGAGCCCATAATGGAGCGAGTGGGTCAGCACGTGAACGGAGGCGTCCGCCCAGTTCACGAAGGCCCCGTCCATCCAGATTTTTTCGCTCGGCTGCAGCACGACCGCACACCCCGTTCAGAATGGAAATTTTCGTCTTCGGCACGTCGCCTGGGCCACTATAGCAGCGGGTTCTGGGCCTGTCAACGAAGGCAGGCCCAGGCCGAATTGCAGCCAGGCGATGCACCCCTATCACCTTCAGGCGCCGAGAGCTCGATCATCGCTTGACACCTCCAAAACCACTATGTTACAAAGCAAGGTCTTGTACACGTAAGGAGACGAGTCATGTACGCAATTGTGGAGACCGGGGGGAAGCAGTATCGGGTCCAGCCCGGCGAAATCTTGAAGGTCGAAAAGCTCGCCGGCGACGTCGGGGGCACCGTTGAACTCACGCAGGTGCGCTTGATCCAGGGCGACAAGGGCTTGCTGGTCGGCAAACCGTGGGTCGAACGGGGCCGCGTCACCGCCGAGATCATCGCACAAGGCCGGACCCGTTCCATGATGGTGTTCAAGAAGAAGCGGCGCAAGAACTATCGGCGCACCAAGGGCCACCGGCAATGTTTCACCGAGGTCCGCATCACCGGAATCGAAACGGCATAAGGGAAGGCACGGGGAAAAAGCCATGGCAACAAACAAAGGCGGCGGATCATCCAGGAACGGTCGTGACAGCAACCCCCAGTACCTCGGGGTCAAGGCCTACGGCGGGGAACTGATCAAGGCCGGGAGCATCATCATCCGGCAGCGGGGCACCAAGTTCTTTCCCGGCTTCAACGTCGGCCTGGGTCGGGACCATACCCTGTTCGCCAAAGTCACCGGAGTCGTCAAGTTCGAAGGCGGTCGCGCCCGTCAGAAGGTCAGCGTCTACCCGCCCGCCTGAGCCGCGGGTTCGCTCGCGACGCCGCATCTGACCACTCCGCTCTCGTCCCCTTCTTTCTTTTCCAGTTTGATCCTCCAGGCACGCGGGTTCGCCGGCAGACGGGAACGAACGCTGTCGCGGCGCCCGCGCCTCATGCATTGCCCTTGTGAAGGACTGGACCGCCATGTTGTTCGTCGATCAAGTCAGGATTTTCGTCAAAGCCGGCCGCGGCGGGAACGGCGTCTGCAGTTTCCGGCGGGAGAAGTATGTCCCCCAGGGCGGACCGGACGGAGGAGACGGGGGCAATGGAGGCAGCGTGGTCATGGTCGCCTCGCGCCGCCTGACCACATTGCTGGACCTCCGCTATCAGCAACTGTATGAGGCCAAAGCCGGCGGGCCAGGCGGGGGGTCCAACTGCCACGGCCGCACGGCGGACGACGTGACGATCACCGTCCCGGTCGGCACCATCGTCGCGGACGAAGCCACCGGCGAGATCCTGGCCGATTTGACGGCCGACGGCCAGAGCCAGGTCATCGCCCGCGGGGGCAGAGGCGGCCGCGGCAACCAGCACTTCGCGACCTCCACCAACCGGGTCCCCACCCGATTCGACCAGGGCACCCCCGGTGAGGAACGCTGGCTCTCGCTTGAGCTGAAACTCCTGGCCGACGTCGGGCTGGTGGGGTTCCCCAACGCCGGCAAGTCCACCCTGATCGCCTCGATTTCGGCGGCGCATCCCAAGATCGCGGATTACCCCTTCACCACGCTGACCCCCAACCTCGGCGTTGTGGCCTGGAAAGAGGACCGCAGCTTCGTAGTGGCCGACATTCCCGGCCTCATCGAAGGGGCCCATGAAGGCAAGGGGCTCGGGCTTCAATTTTTGCGGCACATCGAGCGCACCACGTTTCTGCTCCATTTGATCGACGTCTCCGAATGGGCCACGGAGGATCCCGTCGCCAGTCTGGCGATCCTCCGCAAGGAACTCGCGGCCTACGATGAGCGGCTGCCATCGAAGCCCTTCGCGGTCGTCGGCACGAAACTCGACATCAAAGGCGATGAGCAGCATCTGCGCCGCCTCCAGACCTCCTGCAAACGGCGCAAGATCCCCTTTTTCGCGATTTCGGCGGCGACCAGGGAGGGACTCGACGCCTTGGTCACCTACGTCGGGCAGCAAGTCGAATCCTTGAGAACCCCATGCGCGACCATCTCCTAAAGCGGGCGAAGCGCATCGTCGTCAAGATCGGGAGCAGCCTCGTGGCATCCCAGGGCGTCGGGCTCCGGCCGGAGCGCATCGAACGCCTGGCCGAGGAGATCGCGGCGATCAAGGCGGACGGTCGTGAGGTGCTCCTGGTCTCGTCGGGCGCCATCGTGTCGGGACTCCAAAAACTGGGGTTGACCACACGCCCCAAGAGCCTGCCCGTGAAACAGGCCGCCGCCGCCGTGGGTCAAAGCCGGCTGATGTGGGCCTACGAAAAGGCTTTTGAACCGCTGCAGCAGCGGGTCGCCCAGGTGCTGCTCACGCACCAGGACCTGGCGGACCGGCGCCGGTTCTTGAACGCCCGACACACGCTGACCACCCTGATCGAGTTCGAGGTGATTCCGATCATCAACGAGAACGACACGGTGGCCGTGGACGAAATCCGCTTCGGCGACAACGATTCCCTGGCGGCCCAGGTGGCGCACCTCGTGGATGCCGATCTCCTGGTGATCCTGTCCGACGTGGACGGGCTGTTCTCGGAAGACCCGCGTCGGAATGCCTCCGCAACCCTCATCCCCCTGGTCACGGATATCACGAAGGATGTGGAACGACGCGCCGGGGTTTCCAGCAGCTTCGAAGGGACCGGCGGCATGGCCACCAAGATCCAGGCGGCCAAGAAGGTGGCGGAATACGGCGTGCCGACGCTGATCCTCAACGGGGAACGCCCGGGCTTGCTCGGAACGACCTTGCGGGGCGGGCCCGGCGGAACCTTTTTTCTGCCCCGTGATCGCCGCCTGACCAACCGGAAACACTGGATCGCCTTTACCCTGCGCGGCAAAGGCCAGATCACGGTGGACGAAGGGGCCGAAGAGGCCCTCGTGCGCCGCGGGAAAAGCCTGCTGGCGTCGGGAATCCTCGCCGTGGCCGGTGATTTCGGCCAGGGCGACGCGGTCACATGCCTCACCCGTCACGGCAAGGAGTTCGCCAAGGGGCTGGTGAATTTTTCCGCCGAGACCCTGGGCCGGATCAAGGGCCTGAAAACTGCCGAGATACAAAAGACGCTCGGCCGGCAGGAATACGGCGAAGTGATCCACCGGGATAATCTGGTGATTCTCTAAACGATGAACGGTGAAGGATGAATGCCGAACTGGGAACAGGGGGGGGGCGAATTTCCAAACTCATCGTTCCGCGTTCCGTGTTCAGCCTTGTCGTTGTATGAAGATCGGTTTGTTCGGCGGAACGTTCGACCCGGTTCACCGCTGCCACGTCGCCGTGGCCACACAGGTGCGGGACCTGCTGCACTTGGACCGCGTGCTGCTCATTCCTTCGGGCGATCCACCGCATAAACCCCTGGGCACCCTGGCGCCGGCCTTCCACCGCCTCGAGATGGTCCGCCTGGCCATCGCCGGCGAGCCTTCCCTGGAGGCGTCAGAACTGGAGATCCGGCGTCCCGCCAAATCCTACAGCATCGAAACCGTCCGCACCCTCAAAGAACAGTACGGGCCTGGCGCCGAGCTGTTCTTCCTGATCGGGCTCGATGCGTTTCTCGAGCTCCATACCTGGAAAGATGCCCCGAGCCTGCTGAGCCTTTGCCATTTCGTCGTGGTGTCGCGCCCCCTCTGTCACTTTACCGCGTTGAGGGCCCTGCCGATGCTGCCCCCCCTCGACCCCGCCGCCCTCGCGCACATCGACTCCCAGGGCCAGGGCCGTCTCGATATCCCCCTGCCTGGGGGAACCAGCCTTATCCTCCTCGCCCTCCCCCCCTGCGAGGCCTCCGCTACGGACATTCGGCGCCGGCTTCGAGAGCGCCTACCCCTGTCAAACCTGTTGCCCGCCTTGGTGGAATCCTATATAATGCGACACCGGCTCTATCAGGAGGCACCAGATCGCACCAGAGTCGAAGGCTAACGCACTCGCCATCGCACAGGCCGCCCTCGAGAAGAAGGCCGACGACGTCCTTGTCCTTGATGTCGCCAAGCTGACTTCCGTGGCCGACTACTTAATTCTCTGCTCCGGGGAGACGGAGCGCCACGTAAAGGCCATCGCGGATCATATCGACCAGACCCTGTCCGGCCGGCGCCACCCTCCGCTCAGCATGGAAGGCGCGTCGACGGCGCAATGGATTCTGATCGATTTCGGGGATGTCGTGGCCCATATCTTTCGCTCCGACATCCGCGCGCACTACGGACTGGAGCACTTGTGGGCCGATGCGAGGCAGGTTCGACTGCCTGCCACGCTCCAGACTCCGGCGGTCAGTCCCCTGCCGGCGGCCAAGCCGCGCACGCGCCGCGTGCGCAAGCAAGGATAGCGCATGTTCCGGCTCCTCTTAACAGTCTTCCTCATCATCAGCGCCGCCCTGATCTACGGGTACTTCCAAGAGCTCAATCCCGGCTTCGTCAACATCCGGATCAGTCCGACGGAGGCCCTGGACCTCAACCCGATTACGCTGATGCTCCTGTCCATGGCGGCCGGAGCCCTGATCGTCACCCTGATGGTCGGCGTCCGGGAGACCAAGCATCTGATTCTGAACTGGAAAACTTCGCGACTGCGCCGGCGCGAGGAGAAAGTGGACGCCCTGCACCGGGAAGGCATGCACGCCTTCCTATCGAAACGCACCGCCGAGGCCATCGGCCTGTTTGAAAAGACCCTGGCGCTCGACCCCAACCATGCCGATTCTCTGCTCTGGCTGGGCAACCTCTATCGCGCGGAACGTAACTATCCGGAAGCCATCCGCCTGCATCGCAAGGCGCGCAGCATCGACGAACGCAACGCAGAGGTCCTCCTCGCGCTCGCCATGGACCTGGAAGGGGCCAAGCGGTTCGAGGAAGCCCTGCAGGTCCTGCACGACATCCTCAAGCTCGACCCGGGACACCTCAGCGCGCTGATGCGCAAGCGGGACCTGTACATTCGCCTCGAACAGTGGAGCGACGCGCTGGAGATCCAACAGCGGCTGGTGAAAGCCCATCTATCGGAACAGGATCAGCGGGCCGAGACCAGGCTCCTGGTCGGCATCACCTACGAGGTGGGCCGACAGTGGCTGGAGCGCGGCCATCCCGAGAAAGCCCGCCACTCGTTCCGCGCCGCCATCAAGCGGGACAAGAGCTTCTTGCCGGCCTACATCGGCTTGGGCGAACTCCTCGTCCGTGAAGGCAAGACCAGGAATGCCGCAGAAATCCTGGAGAAAGTGTACGTCAAAACCGGGAACCTCATCATTCTGCACCGACTGGAAGAGCTGTATCTGGAGATCGGCGAGCCGGGCGAGATCATCCGGGTCTATCAGGAGGCCTGCCAGCGCGACCCCCAGAATCCGGCCTTGCGGTTTTATCTCGGGAAATTGTATTACCGGCTGGAGATGATCGACGAGGCGTTCGACCTGCTCTCGACCCTGGAAGGGCCCCAGGATCAAATGGCCGACTTTCACAAGATCATGGCGAACCTCTACCTGCGGAAGCAACAGATGGACCACGCGGTCGAGGCATTGAAAAAAGCCCTGGGATTCAAAAAGCGCGTAGTGGTCCCCTATCTCTGCAGCTCCTGCCGTCACGAATCGTCCGACTGGTCGGGACGCTGCGGCCGTTGCGGCCAATGGAATACCTATACGGCGCTGCCTTGGGTGGATGCGTCCGCGACGGAGTTCCCCCGGGAGGATCATGAGATGGAATCCCGCGCCCTGTCCTACCGAGGCCTCACGTCACCGTTTGAAACCGTGTAGCCGGCGCATCCCGATCGAATTCTTGCCCGGAACCGACGACCGAGACGGGGCCGGCGTTGACCATGCGGAGAGGGACCATGTCTGATTTTCATCTACTGGCAGAGAAGGCGTTGCGAGACGAAGCACTCACCCGTGACGAATGCTTGGCCGTACTGGCCACCCCGGACGAACGGCTGCTGGACCTACTGGACGCCGCCTTTCTCGTGCGCGAACGGTACTTCGGCAGAAAAGTCCGGTTGCAGATGCTCCTGAACGCCAAGAGCGGCGCCTGCCAGGAAGACTGCCACTACTGCTCCCAGTCCGCCGTCTCCACGGCCGACATCGAGCAATACGGCCTCCTCCCCAGGCACGACATGGTGGAGGGAGCCAGGCGGGCCGCCCAGGCCAAAGCCCAGCGGTATTGCGTCGTCATCAGCGGGCGAAGCCCGTTGGATCGTGAAATCGCCGAGATCGCCGAAGCCGTGCGGGCCATCAAGCGCGAGGTTCCCATCCAGGTCTGCTGCTCTCTGGGGCTCCTGAACAAGGAACAGGCCCAGACCCTCAAAACCGCCGGCGTCGACCGGATCAATCACAATCTGAACACGAGCGAGGCTTACCACGAGACCATCTGCACGACGCACAGCTATCGGGATCGGTTGACGACCATCGATGCCGCCCGGAACGCGGGACTGGAAATCTGTTCGGGCGGAATCATCGGCATGGGAGAACGGGACGAGGACATCGTGGACCTGGCGTTCGCGCTGCGCGACGTGAAGCCGGACTCGATTCCACTGAACACGTTGCACCCGGTTCCCGGCACCCCCCTGGCCGAGACCCAGGCCCTCAGCCCCCAGCGCTGCCTCAAAGTGCTGTGCCTGTTCCGGTTCCTCCACCCGAGAACGGAAATCCGCGTCGCGGGCGGACGGGAGTTCAACTTGCGGACGCTCCAGCCGCTCGCCCTCTACCCGGCCGACTCCCTCTTCGTCGGCGGCTACCTCACGACGCCGGGACAGCCGGCCCCTGAAGCCTGGCGCATGATCTCCGATCTGGGATTCGAGGTTGAAGCGGACTACCTGACGCCCGAAGGGAGCCAGCCGCCAACCTCGGCACAGCACACACCATCGGCGACGCCGCTTCCCATGTTCCAGGCCCGGTGAGGCTTTCCGGGCCATACCTGTCTGATTACTCGTACCGCAACCCCTCGACCAGCGGTTGCCGGCCGGCCCAGCGGGCCGGCGCATAGCCGGCCACCAATGCCACGATCAAGGCCAATCCGATCGCTTCCGCCAGGAGGCCGACCGGAAGGGTCCATTGAATCGTCCATCCGAACGACTGCGTATTGATCACGTTGATCAGTAGCACCGAGAGAAGCCCGCCCCCGATCAGCCCGAGCAACGCGCCCAGCACCGCCAGATAGCAGGATTCCCCGAGAATCAGCCCTTCGATCTGCCGCCGACCCGCGCCGATTGCCCGCAACGTTGCCAGCTCCTTCTGCCGTTCCAAAACCGATGTCAGCAGCGTGTTGACAATGCCCAGCAACGCGATGATCACGACGATGAGCTCCAGCGCATAGGTGACCCGGAACGTCCGGTCGAAGATCGCCAGAATGTCCGCCTTCAGCTCTACATTCGGGATCACGGCAATGGCGCGCTCCTCCTCCGCCAGCCCGGCCGCCAGCTCCTGCACCCGCTGACGGACAAGCGCGACGTCTTCGCGCCGATCGAGATACAGAGCAAAGACCGTCGCCGTTTCGTCCGGCCAGAACCGGCGATAGAGCGCTCCGTCCATCACCACTTTTCCGCCATCCGTGGCATAGTCATAGAACACCCCCAGGATGGGGAAGGACCGCTCGCCGGCCGGTGTCATCATGCGGAGCAAGCCGCCGGGGCCCACGTCCAAGGTGCGGGCCAGCACTTCGGACAGGATCACGCCCTGGCCGGATACCGTTCGGTTGAGCGTCTCCACCGGATCGCCGGCCAGGAAGAGATACCGGCTCCGCTCCCCATGCAGCCGCAAGTCACGGGCCACCAACGAAGCCGGCCGGCCTTGAATTTCCATCCGCACCTGCCGATAGGGATCCACGGCGGCCACACCCGGCACCGCCGCCAATCTCTCGGCCCATGACAATGGCAGACGTTTGGCCGGCAGCCCCGCCTCATCGCTATTCAGCCAGGAGGCGGGCGCCACGATCAGATCGGCCATCACCGTTTGGTTGATCCAGAGTTCGACCGTCGAGCGGAAACTCCGCACCATGGTGCCGACCCCCACCATGATGGCAATCGCCACCATGAGGGCCGAAATCGTCACCGCGCTGCGTCCAGGCGCCTGGGCCACCTGCCCGATCGCGAGTCGGCCGATCGCCCCGATCCTCCCGATCCATCCGCTCCGGCGTCGAGACCCGCCGCTGCCCATTTCTCGACGCATCAGCAGCCGTCTGATCAGACCGACGATCCCCGGGGCAAAGCAGGACAGACTGAGCAGGAGACAAAAGGCGGAGGCATAGCCGAACAACGGCAGTCCGTCGATCGGACCGGGGAGCGCCAGCAATCCGGCCAGAGACAGCCCTCCGATACCGATCCACGCCAGCCGGCCGGCGTGGAGGTGCTGCTCAACTTCATACGAGCCGGGAGCCAACGCCCGAGAGGGCACCGTCCGCCCCGCCTCCAGGCTCGGCAGGAGAGCGCCCGCCATCGAGACCAGCATCCCCACCATCATTCCCTGGCCGATTCGCGCAGGCGACACCGCCAACAGGGCACCGCCGGCCACCGACACCGGCGCATAGAGGTCCGAGACCGTCCGTGACAGGATCGCCGCCAACCCTCGCGCCAGCACCACACCCAATCCGCTTCCCAGTACGCCGCCCAGCAGCCCCATGACAGCCGCCTGGACCAGGAACAGCCCCGTCACTCCTTGCCTCGACATCCCGATGGCGCGCAGAATACCGATCTCCCGCCGCTTGCGGACCACCGTGAACGACACGGTGTTGTAGACGATGAGCAGCCCGACGAGCAGCCCCACCGCGCTCAACGTCGCCAAGTTGAGCTGAAATGCCCGGACCATACGCTCCACTTGCTCGTTCCGGCGTGAGGGACGACTCACCGTCAGGGACGGAGGCAACATCGCTTGGATGTCTCGCGCCACCTCCGCCACCGAGTTGCTTGGATCGGTTACCAGATCGATGCGGTCCAACCGGCCAACGAGTCCGAACTGGACTTGTGCCGAGGCAATGTCCATGACTGCCATCTGGCTCCAGGCTGAGATACCGCCCCCAGATGATTCCACCACCCCCCTGACCACAAGGTGATGGACCTGGGTGCCCACCAGCAGATCGAGGGGAGAACCGGTGTGCAACCCCCAGTCATCGGCCAGCCGCCGCCCGATAAAGATCGCGTCGGGAGCCAGTAACGCATCGAATCGTTCGGCCGCTTCCACGGACTCGCCCCCGGTCCTCATCGTGATCCCCTTCAGATCTGGCGCATCCAACAAATCCAGACCCATCACAAGCATCGGTTGTCCACGGTGAGCGCCGGCCACAAGCCTCCCCCCCTGAGACAGGACCGGGCTGGCCGACGTCACGGCCGGATGAGCGAGGAGAGCCGGGAGCAGGCCTTCATCCAGACCCAATTCTCCCCCGGACACTTGGAGCGTCGCCCGCCCGGCGACAGCAGTGACCGTGTCCTGGAACGATTTCAGAACTTCCTCGTTGGCCGTCGGGATCGCAATCGCCACCGACACCCCGAGCGCGATACCTGCGATCGTCAGGATCGTTCGCACCGGCCGCTCGAACACCTGGCGGCTCGCGATCCAGCACGCAGCTCTCAACATGCGACCAGTACCTTTAGGTTGAACTTCCATGAATGACTCAGCGAATGTGCAAAGGAAACCATGAAGAAACGGAGATCACTGTAACCATGTGGGACTTGTACGCAATTGATGAAAACATATGAAGACATTGTCTTCTATAAGATTCCTGGCTCGTGGAACGCCCTAACTAATTCATTCTCGGCCCTTGCATGAGCCTACCAGATTTGCTAGATTGACAGTGTTGCGTCTGTAGGAAAATTCTTACTCAAGGAACGAGGGGTGTCATGCGCAGGGCAGCGAAAAAGACAACGAAGCCGAAAGTCCGATCCTCAGCCAAAGCCAGCCGGACGCTGACACCGCGCCAAAAAGAAATTCTTCGCTTGGTCGCGCAAGGCCTGACCAACCGAGAAGTGGCCGAGCACCTGGGGATCAGCGTGAGGACCGTCGAGGTCCACCGGTTCAATCTGATGCGTCGCTTGAAGGTCCGTAACGTCGCGCAGCTCCTGCGGCAAGCGCTGATTCATGGCCTGCTGCCGAAGAGCTTCGGCTCTCGTTAGCCCTAGAGCTCTTTCAGCTTCCCCCGGCAAGCTTCCAGAGACCGGTATCCCTTCTTCTCCAGGACAGCTGCCAGTTCCCGCTCCAGCCGTTCGAACGCTCCAAGCCCTTCCTCCATCAGCACCGTCCCTACCTGGACAGCTGAGGCTCCACACAGGACATGTTCGAAAATATCCGTGCCGGTGACGACGCCGCCGGTCCCAATAATGGGCAGCCGACCTCCGAACAGTTTCCAGAAGGCCCGGACGTTGGCCAAGGCCACTGGCTTGATCAGCGGCCCGCCCAGCCCTCCGAATCCCCCCTTTGGCTTGATCACCACCGTTTCGCTGGCCGGGTCCACTACCAACCCGTTCCCCACCGAATTGATCAATGAGAGAAATTGCACCCCGGCGCGCTCCAGCACCGGAACCATCTGTTCTTGATGGACCGGATCGAAATAGGGAGGCAACTTGACGCCCATGGGAACGGTCAGTATCTTTCGCACCCGAGCCAGCAACCGTTCCGAAGCTTCGGCGTCATAGCCGATCTGAGGCTTTCCAGGAATATTCGGACAAGAGAGGTTCACTTCGACCAGGTCCGGCCGGCTCTCGTTGATGAGCGTGGCGATCGAGACAAAATCCTCTTCGCACAAGCCAGCCACGCTGGCGATGACCGGCTTCCCGAAACGCCTGAGATCGGGAATCAGCTTCGCATAGGCGCGATACCCCAGATTGGGCAGGCCCATCGAATTGATGGAGCCGCTCGGAAATCCGTAATACCGAGGCTCCGGATTTCCCTGGCGCGGCTCCAGCGTCATGGACTTGGTCACGATGGCGCAGGCCCGCGAGCGCCCCAAGGATTCCAGCTCGGCCTGCGTCACGCAACGCGCCCCCGCCGCGTTCATGATGCAGCCGGCAAACCGCACGCCCGCGATAACGGTCGACAAATCCACCTGGTTAGCCTCCGTCACAGCGCTGCGCTCCCCGCTCCCGACTCAAGACGGCCGTCCCGAAGCCCATGCACGGTATCCGCCTGCTGCGCCGCCTCCCGACTGTGCGTCGCCATGATCACGGTGGCACCGAATCGCCGCGGCAGGGACCGGAGGAGGGCGATGATCTCGGCCCCTTGCTTGGAGTCCAGGTTGCCCGTCGGTTCATCCGCCAGCAACAGCATGGGCTGATGGACCAGGGCCCGCGCAATCGCGACCCGCTGCTGCTCGCCCCCGGACAATTCGCCGGGGCGGTGATGCTCCCGCCCGCGCATCCCCACGGCATCAAGACACTCGGCCACCCGCTGGCCCGCTCGACCTCCGCCACGGCCGCTCAACAACAGCGGGAGCGCCACATTCTCCGCGGCGCTGAGACCGGGCAGCAAATGAAACGCCTGAAACACCAGGCCGATGCATTCCCGTCTCAGCTTGGTCCAGTCCGCATCCGAGAAGTCAGCCGTGGCCCGCCCGTCGATCGCCAGGGTCCCCTCGGTCGGCTGGTCTAGCCCGCCGATCAGATTGAGCAACGTGCTCTTGCCGCAGCCGCTGGGACCCATGAGCGCACAAAACTCACCGGGGCCGACTTCCAGACACACGTCTCGGAGCGCCGTCACAATCGCACGCCCTTGCGCATACTGCTTGTAAATATGGTCGAGCTTGACCACGCCCCTGCTGGTATCATCGCCGCATGACATCCGAACCAATGCGCCACTCGTATACCACAACCTGCCATAGCTCACAAGGACGGGGCCGTTGGACTTGACAGAGCTTGCGCCGATTGCCTACAAGAAAACGGCTCGGGCTGCCGGTTCGTCCGAGCCACAGGAGCATATCTTCGGTGGAGACTCGATGCAAGGCCTGACCGAAGCTTTCAGACGTCTCCTGCACATCGTGCTGCCGGTGGAGTGCGCAGGCTGCGGCACCGCTCTCACCGACGACCCGGTCCCCTTCTTCTGCCGGTCCTGCTGGAGCGGCATCAGTCCGATCGACGGGCCCGCGTGCCCCCGCTGCGGCCGCCCCTTCGCGTCCCCCGTGGCGCTGACCTTCAGCCCCGATCACATCTGCGGCTCGTGCCGAAAGAAACCCCCGGCCTACACCAAAGCCTGGTCCCTCTATCCCTATACCCCGCCGCTCCGGGACGCGCTTCTCCTCTTCAAGTATCGCGGCAAGGTGACCCTGGCGGAAGCGTTGGGCAGCCTGTGGCACACCTCGGCCATGCCGCAGCATCTCGATCTCTTGATGCCGGTGCCGATCCATCCCTCCCGCTTGCGCGAGCGCGAGTTCAACCAAGCCCTCTTGCTGGCCGACCGGCTGAACCGCAAGCTCCGACTCCCTCTGTCGTTCGACAATCTGGTCCGCCTGCGCCAGACCGTCCCCCAAACGGAATTGAGCCGATCGGCACGGCTGAAAAACCTCCGCCGGGCATTCGCGGTTCAGCGTCCAGACGACGTGCGCGAGAAGCGGATTCTCCTGATCGACGACATTTTTACCACCGGCACAACCGTCAATGAATGTGCCAAAGCCTTGCGGAAGGCCGGCGCAGCCGACGTCTACGTCTGCACGCTGGCGCGCACGCTATAGTAGAAGCGTCACAAGGTCTATCTGACATCCCGAGAAAAAAGCCATGCCGATCTATGAATACCGATGCACGGACTGTGGGAAACGGAACAGCCTACTGATCCTGAGCATCAGCCATCCCCCGTCTCTCGCCTGCAAGTACTGTCAAAGCGCCAAGCTGGAACGAGTCCTGTCCCGCTTCGCCTCGCCCAAGTCGGAGGGGGCCAGACTGGAATCCTTGGCGGACCCAAGCCACTTCGGGGGTCTGGACGAAAACGACCCGAAGAGCATGGCCCGCTTCATGAAGAAAATGGGCGAGGAGATGGGCGAAGACGTGGAGGCGGCGCTGGACGAGGCAGGGTCGGATGGGGAGGCATCGGCAGCCACTGACATAGACTGACATGCACTGACTTGGCCGATTGCTTGACAATTTCCCGACCTTGTCTATACTGGCACCTTGTGAGACCGTTGCTCCCCACGATGGCTCGGCACAAGGAACCATGGCACTGTCATCCAAACCGGCCAAGAACGAACTGCTTACGGCGGAAGAAACCTGCCGGTACCTTAAGATCACTCCCAGGACTTTGTACCGGTATATCCAAGACCGCCACATGCCGGCCTTTAAACTCGGCAAGGAATGGCGGTTTGCACGCACCGATCTGGAACAGTGGCTCCAAGGGCGCGCCACATCGGCCACTCGACGGACCGGCAGGGCCTAACCCCATGCCGACAAGGGAGCGCGCACATGTTCGCGGGTGAGTACCTCTGCAAGCTGGATGAAAAAGGCCGCTTTATCATCCCCTCTCCCATCAGGGAGCTGGTGCAGGCCCAGGGGAACGGAGTGGTCTTCCTCAAGGGCGAGCACTCGGTGCTGATTTACTCCTCGGCCGAGTGGGCCAAGCTCCTGGACAAGACCAAAGACAAGCTGGACGACGACCAGAAGCGGCTCTTCATGCACTTCGTCGTTTCGGAAATCGGCACGTCCGACGTGGACAAGGCGGGCCGCGTGTTGATCCCCGGCCGCTTCCGCAAACTCGTGCCGGTGGAAGACGATCTGGAAATCACCCTGGTGGGACTCTACAACCACATGGAAGCCTGGAACCCCTCCACTTGGCGCCGGTATTTGAGCCAGACGGAGGACAAGAACGAGCAGAACCTCAACAAAATTTACGACCTGCTTTCCTCGACCTAACGTGCCACGCGCGTCACGAAAGCCTGCGTCCCGCCAAGTCGCCGTTTCATTGCGCCTCACCTCCTATCGGCAGACACAACCTCTATCCGCTGAACCGTCCCAACTGGCACACGCAATCCTGTCGGCCTCGTTCCCGACATCCAGACGCAGATCGAGGCCAGTCCTGCTGCAAGTCACCGGGCCGCTCGGCCAAGCCACCGTCTCGGCGACAAGCCTCTCGGTCACCCTGCCAGTTCCTCCGAGCATCAACCACCAATATGCCACGGTCAACGGCCGGCGCGTGCTCTCGGCCGTGGGGCGAGGCTACAAGGCCCAAGTGGCCCAGCTTGTCCTCCTGGCCCTGGCCCAGTCCCAGCACAAAGTCTCGTTGCGCCAAAGCCTCGGATCCGGCCCTCTGGCCCTCTCCATCCACTTCCATTTTGTCTCCCCGCTCCGCCGCGACGTGGACGGAGGGCTCAAAATCGCCCAGGACGCCCTCTGCGAAGCCCTCGGCCTCAACGACAACCGCATCGTGGAGATTCATCTGTACAAAGAGCAAGATTCAACCAACCCCCGCATCGACGTGTCGCTCCGCCCCGCATAGACCAGCTTTTTAAGTCTCGGCTGGAACGGCTGCTTTTCGTCCATCTTCACGCCTCTGCGAGGCAAGCGCATTACCGGAGGCTTGGCGTACTCGCCAAGCTTCGAGACTGACAGGACGCTCAAAAAGGCACCTTACTCACCCGCCCACCCTGCGCGCGCCAAGACGCGTGCCGTTCCCATGGCAAGGCCGCAGCGAGCGAAAAGCCGAGGCGTACTCTTGGCGGTACGTCGAGGGTTTGAGCGATGCGAGAACGAAGCGGGCGGGCTTTTTCAACACCCTGCTATTCGTAGCGCAGGGCTTCGATCGGATTCAGCCTCGACGCTTTATTGGCAGGATACAGGCCGAAGAAGAGTCCCACGGCCAGGGAGAAGAAGAACGCGACCAGGATGGATTCGGCCGAAATGATCGTCGGCCAGCCGGCCACCACCGTCGTGATGCGCGCGCCGACCACCCCGAACACGATGCCGAGCAGGCCGCCGACCAGGCTCAGAGTCATGGCCTCGATCAAAAACTGCATCAAGATGTGCCGCCGCTTGGCGCCCACCGCCATCCGCACGCCGATTTCCCTCGTCCGTTCGGTCACCGAGACCAGCAGGATGTTCATGATCCCGATCCCGCCCACCAACAGCGAAATCGAGGCCACGGAAAACATCATGAGCGTGAGGGTCTGACTGGTCCCCTCCTGCACCAGACCAATATCCACCTGGGTGCGGATCGTGAAATCGTCCTGCTGCTCCGGCTGGAGGCGATGCCTCGCCCGCAGGACCTCCCGGATGCCTTCCACCGCCGCCGGCAAGTCGTCCGGATGGTCGGTGGAGGCGAACAAGGCACCGACCGAGCCGAGAAACTGGGTACCGAGGACCTTGCGCTCCGCCGTGCTGAACGGGATGAAGATGATATCGTCCTGGTCCGACCCCTGGGCCGACTGTCCCTTGGGCACGAGCACTCCGATGACCCGGAAGGGCACGTTCTTGATTCGGATCACAGAGCCCACCGGCTCCTCTCCTACATCGTAGAGGTTCTCGACCACGGTCTGGCCGAGCAAAGCCACGCGGGCCCCTGCTTCCATATCGGCCTGGGTGAAGGGGCCTCCGCTGGAATAGGACCAGTCCCGGATCATCAGGTAACTGGGAGAAATGCCGTTGACGGGTGTGTTCCAGTTCTTGTTCCCATAGACGATTTGCATCACGTCCCGCTTGGACCAGCCCGTGTCGCTCAGGAGCGGGACGCGCTTCTTCAATTCCAGCGCATCCGAGACGGTCAAGGTCACGCCGCTCCCCTGACTGCCCCGCACGCCACCGACGGTGGTGGCGCCAGGCAGCACGATGATGACGTTGGTCCCCATGCTGGCCACTTGCGCCTGCACCACGGCCTTCGCCCCCTGCCCAATGCTCACCATGGCGATCACCGCCCCGACGCCGATGATGATCCCCAGCATCGTCAGTCCGGCCCTCATCCGATTCCGGAACAGGATACGAAAGGCGGTCAAGACAGTCAGCCAGACAAACGCCCCCATCGCTCAATGGCCTCCCATGGAGGCCGGCGCGCCGGTCCGGTCGCTCAGGATCTGTCCGTCTTTGACCACGATTTGCCGCGCCGCATAGTGCGCAATGTCCGGTTCGTGGGTAACCAGGATGATCGTGATCCCGTCGTCCCGGTTGAGGGACTCCAGAATACCCATGATCTCACGGCTGGATTCCGTGTCGAGGTTCCCGGTCGGTTCGTCCGCGAGTAAGATGGACGGTTGCGAAACCAGGGCCCGGGCGATAGCCACCCGCTGCTGCTGGCCACCGGACAGTTGGGCCGGGGCATGGTGTTCGCGCCCGCTCAGTCCCACGCGGGCCAACGCGGCGGCGGCCCTGGTCCGCTGCTCGCGCAGCGACACCCCGCGGTAGAACAGCGGCAGCTGCGCGTTTTCCAAGGCGCTGGTGCGGGGAATGAGGTTGAAACTCTGGAAGACGAACCCGATTTTCAGATTGCGGATCTCGGCCAACTCATCCCGGCTGGCTTTGCCGATGTCGAGACCGTCCAAGAGATAGGTTCCGCGCGTGGGCTGGTCCAGACAGCCGAGGATGTTCATGAGCGTGGACTTGCCGGAGCCGGACGCTCCCATGATCGCGACGAATCCGCCGCGCTCGATCGAGAGACTCACCCCGCGGAGCGCCTGCACCTCGATATCGCCCAGGCGATAGACTTTCCACAAGTCCTGGCAGAGGATCAGTTCGCCCATCCCATCCTCACTCTCACAATACAAAGGGGAGACGGGGCCGGCCTCAACTGCGCGCGTCCAGCGAGCACTGCTTCATCGTGCGCGATGCGCGAGCACAGAGGCCGCCCCCGTCTCCCCTACAACCCCCGGTCCCGACCGCCACCCGGCCGCCGCTGCTGACCCGAGCCGAAGCCTGGCGGGAGGGAGTCCTGCTTCTTGGCCCCGCGGGGCGTTTCGATGCCGATGATCACTTGATCCCCGTCCTTCAGCTCGCTGTTGACGATCTCGGTGACGTTGCCGTCGGAAATGCCGGATTGGATGGCCAGGGCTTCCGGATCGCCGGTCGCCCCGACCCTCCATACTTTCTTCTCCGCCGGCCCGCGCACCTTGGCGGAAGCCGGACGGGCCGGGGCTGCGCCCGGTTCGCCGCCCCCGGCAGGTTTCCCCTCGCCTCGCTCGGCTCTGGGCGGGGTGAAACGCAGCGCCGCATTGGGCGCGGTCAACACATTGTCCTTCCGGGCCACGACGATCGAAACGTTCGCCGTCATGCCTGGCTTGAGCCGCATGTCCTTGTTGTCCACCCCGATCACGACGTTGTAGGTCACGACGTTCTGCACGCTGATGGGGGCGTTCCGGACCTGCCGGACTTGCCCGCGGAAACGTTCGCCCGGATAGGCATCCACCGTGAACGTCGCCTCTTTGCCTTCGGCGATGCCGCCGATGTCCGATTCGCTGACGTTGGTGTCCACCTGCATCTGGGTCAAATCGAGGGCGATCAAAAATAGGTTCGGGGTCGCGAAGCTGGCGGCCACCGTCTGCCCCACTTCCACGTTGCGGGCGATGACGATGCCGTTGACCGGCGAGCGGATGACCGTGTACTTGAGGTCCAAATCGGCAGAACTCAGGGTCGCCTCGGCCTGCTTCACCTGCGCGTCGGCGACGTCCAGTTGCGCCTGGGCGCCCTGATAGGCCGTTACCGCCACATCGACGTCGTTTTGCGAGACGAACTGCCGGTCGATCAGCGTTTTCAGCCGGTCCAGCTCACGCTTCCGCTGCGCAAGATCCGTCCTGGCCTTGGCGGCGCTGGCTTTCGTAATCTCCAGATTCGCCGCCGCCTGGTCCCGCCTGGCCTTGAACGGCGAGGGATCGATGCGGGCCACGACATCCCCCGCCTTGACGATCGAATTGTAATCCGCGTGCAGGCTCAGGATCATGCCCGACACCTGACTGCCGACCTGGACCGACACGACGGGATTGATCGTGCCGGTGGCGGACACCGCCGACACCACGGTGGCCCGTTCCAGCGGCGCAGTCCGGTACCGGGTCGGCACCTTCCGCTCCCCGCTGAAAAAGACGTAGCCGCCGACGCCCAGGCCCACCACCAGCACCGTAAGAATCCAGACGGTTTTCCGCACCACATTCCTCTTTCGGCCGACACAACGAGGGCTGCTCTCGTTCATTCTAGGGGGCCACAGGCGGAAACACAACAGGCCATCCGCCCAACCTGCGCGAATGGCCTGTCACACCATCAAAACATCAACAGGAAAGTTGGGGGGTCTTTACATAAGGGGAGTCGCCGCCAGGAGGCAAAAGGTTACATCCGGCATGGTCATCGGTCGTGGCGAGGCCGTTTGCTCAGGGCGCGACGGTGATCCGGTCCTTGATCACGTCATAGGTGGCCTTCGGCAGCACATTCTTGGCCACCAATTCGCCGCGAACCTTGTAGGGACGATTGGTGACGATCCGCTCGGCGACTTCCTTGGTCAGGCCCAGGAACAGGACCATGTCGTTGGAGGAGGCCGTATTCACGTTCACCGGAGCCAGCGCCGCCGACTGCGTGGCCGGCGCGGCGGCCACCGGAGCCTTGGCCGACGGAGGCGGCAGTTTCGGCGCGGCGGTCGGGGGAGCAGGAGGAACCGGCATCATGGGGGCCTTGGGAAGAGCCGGGGAGCCAGGAACGCCGCTTTGCCGGTCCTTGAGCTCTTTCTGGTATCGGTTCACCGCAGCGGTCAGGGTTTCGTTGCGCTGCTTGGCCTCGTCGTAGTCCTGCCGCAACGTCCGGTGCTGGGTCATCAACTCTTTGATCTTTTGTTCCTGGTCCCGGACGCGGCCTTCGACGCCTTCCCGTTCCTTGTCCCGGCTGTCCTTGATCCGCTGCAGCTCAGCCTGGGCCAGTTCGGCCTCCGCGATGATCTTGCCGTTGCTGTCTTTGAGCGTCTTGACCTGCTGCTCGAGGGTATTCTTCTGCTGCCGGACCCGCTCCAGCTCGGCTCTGGCGCTTTCCGTTTCCGCAACCGCTTGCTGGTACTTGCCGCTGGACACACAGCCGCCTGATCCGACCGCGACCGCAAGGGCCGCACCAAGCATGAGCGACTTCCTCATTCCGTCCTCCCTCTCCTGAGCGCCAGGCGATTCGCGACCGGTCTCTCCAGAATACTCGATTTCCACGGGGTTCCCGCGCGACTATGGCGCTTGTGATGTGTAGTCCATCAGGCCCGGTTTGTCAATAGGTCCGAGGGGTTGGGCCCTTCCAGCCGGGACTTGAAGCCCGGGATTCCTCTCCCTCCACTCTTGACTCCCCTGACTCAGTCTGTGATTATGCGCCAGTCTCAATAGGCCACGTTAGGGAACGACACGCATGACGGAATGGGGACCAGGGCTCGCGATCCTGCTGGGTCTGGTAGAAGGGCTGACCGAGTTCCTGCCGGTCTCCTCCACCGGCCATTTAATCCTGGTCGGATACTGGCTCGGCTTTACCGGAGCCGTCGCCATCAGCGTGGAAATCTCCATCCAACTCGGCTCGATCCTGGCCATCGTCGCCTACGAACGGCACAAGCTTGCCGCGATGCTCTCCAATGCCTGGAAAGAGCAAGCCTCGTTCCGCGCCCTGGTCCGCACTTCTCGCGAGTCGGCGGACCGGAATATGGAAGAAGGCTTGGGCTATATCCTCTGGCGATCGGCCGACCAGCACCCGAACCTCTGGTTTCTCACGGGGCTCAGCCTGGCCTTTCTTCCGGCCGCCGTCATGGGACTCCTAGCCCGTCATTGGATTGAAGCCTATCTGTTTTCCCCACGCACCGTGGCCGCTTCGCTGATCGTCGGCGGCCTAATTATCCTGGCGGTCGAAGCCTTCAAAAGTCGGCCGCAGATCAACCGGCTGGAACAGGTCGGCGCCAAAGCGGCGCTCTGGGTCGGCTTGGCGCAATGCGTCTCGCTGATTCCCGGCGTGTCCCGCTCCGGCGCCACTATCGTGGGCGGTCTGCTTACCGGGATGGACCGGAAGATCGCCACCGAATATTCGTTTTTCCTCGCCCTGCCGACCATGATCGCCGCCACCAGCTACAAGATGTTCAAGTCCCGAGACCTGCTGACCAGCCAGGATGCCTTGGCCTTGGTTCTAGGACTCCTGGTTTCGTTCTTCGTCGCCTGGGGCGTCATCGCCGCCTTTCTGGCCTTCGTCAAGCAACATAGCTTGCGCGCCTTCGCCTACTATCGGGTGGCGCTGGGCATCCTGGTGCTGCTGGTCTTAGGCTGAACGTCGCCAAGAATAAGAGCAGGGTCGCATGGCGAAGCCGTCGGCAGATACCGTGAAAGTCTTCGACACCTGGGTGAACGGCAAAAAAGGCCGGCTGCACTTCGACGTGATGACGACCGATGAGAAGACTGCGCTGAGACTGGCCAAGGAGCATTTAGCCAGGATCGGCGAAGCCGAGGCGACGATCACTGCGCGCGAGTGCCAGTTTTGCCACAGCGAGCCCCTGGTCATGTTTTCGACGGACCAGCAGAAACAGTTCAACGAGCAGGGGGCTTTATTCTCGAACTGCCGGCCTAGTCCCGACTTACGAATGGTCCTGCTGAAGCGCCTGGTCCGGTTCTTTTTTCTCGAACGCGAAGTGCACGATCAGGAAGCAGACGCCGACGCTGATCGCCGCATCCGCGACGTTGAAGGCAGGCCAGTGGTAGGCATCGATGTAGAAGTCCAGAAAGTCGATCACCTCGCCGAAGCGCAGCCGGTCCAGCAGGTTGCCCACCGCCCCGCCGAGAATCCCCGAGATGAAGAGCTGCCCCAGCCGGTCTTCCTGTGGCAAGCGGAAAAAGATCGTCAGGAGCAACCCCAGAGCGAAGAGGGACATGACGCCGAAAAAGACCAGGCGGAAGAGGGTCCCGCTGGAGGCCAGAATACCGAAGGCCGCGCCTGGGTTGCGGATGTAGGTCAGACTGAAGAAATTCTGGACGATTGGGATGGATTCATGCAGCCGCATGGTCTGCATGATGTGGATCTTCGTGAGCTGATCCACGACGATCGTGCCAAGCCCCACGACGGCCAGAATTACGAAGCGCATCGCACGTCCCTTCACCGGATCGCCTCGATGCAACGGTCGCAAATCGTGGGGTGCTCGGCGACCGCCCCCACCGAGGTCCGATAGTTCCAACAACGCTCGCACTTTTTGCCCTCGGCCTTCTGCACCGTCACCAAAAAATCAGGCGCCTGGGGTAGGGCGTGCGCTTCCCGCAGTTCGGCTTGCGACACGATAAACAGGCCCGGCAAGTCTTGCTCGTACGGCTTCAAGAACTTGAATCGCTCCGGACCGGCTTGGACTATCACTTTGGCTTCGAGCGACGACCCGATGACTTTGTCGCGACGTTGAGCTTCCAGCGACGCTTGCGCAGCGCCCCGCACTTCAAGCAACCGCTCCCAGCGCTGCGCCAACGCCGCATCGGCCCAGCGAGGATCGGACTTGGGGAACGACGCCAAATGAACGCTCGACGCCCCGGCTTCCTTGCGCACCTGCTCCGGCAGCATCCGCCAGATCTCTTCCGCCGTAAAACTCAGGACCGGCGCCATCAACTTCGTCAGCGCCACCAGCACGTCGAACAACACGGTCTGGGAGCCGCGACGCAGTGGAGAGTTTTTATGCAGCGTGTACAGCCGATCCTTGAGGATATCCAAGTAGACCGCACTCAGGTCCACCGAGCAGAAGTTGTTCACCGCATGGAAGATCGTGTGGAACTCGAAGTCCTCATAGCCGCGCGTGACCCGCGGAACGAGCTCGCCCAGGCGCAGGAGCGCCCAGCGGTCGAGTTCTGGCAACTGCTCGTACGATACCCGGTGTACAGCCGGATCGAAATCGTAGAGGTTGCTCAAGAGGAACCGGCAGGTGTTGCGAATTTTCCTGTACGCCTCGACCAGATGGTTCAGGATTTCCGGAGAAATCCGGAGGTCCTCGCGATAGTCCTGCGCGGCGACCCAGAGACGGAGAATCTCGGCGCCGGACTGTTTGATGACATCCTGCGGCGCCACCACGTTGCCGGCCGACTTGGACATCTTCTTGCCGGCCCCGTCAAGGACGAAGCCGTGCGTCAGCACCGCGTCATACGGCGCACGTCCGTCCGCGGTCACTCCGGCCAGCAGCGCACTGTGGAACCAGCCCCGATGCTGGTCGGAGCCCTCCAAATACAGGGCGGCGGGCCACCAGTTTCGAGGCTTGAGGACCGCCGCATAGCTGACGCCCGACTCGAACCACACGTCGAGAATATCTCGCTCCTTCTGAAATTCCTTCCCGCCGCATCGGCAGGCCGTGCCGGCAGGCATCAATTCCGTTGCGGATTTTTCAAACCAGAGGTCCGCGCCTTGCCGCTCGACCAACGAAGCCACATGCTCGATGACCTTCGGATCTGCCAGCACCGTTTTGCAGGTCATGCAGGTGAATCCCGGAATCGGCACGCCCCAGACCCGCTGACGGGACAGACACCAGTCGGGACGATTCTCGATCATCCCGTTGATGCGATCCTTCCCCCAAGACGGAATCCAGCGGACTTTTTCTCGAATTTGATCGAGCGCCCGCTGACGCAACGCATGGGTCTCCATCGAGACGAACCACTGTTCGGTCGCCCGGAAGATCACCGGGGTTTTGCACCGCCAGCAATGCGGATACGAATGTGCGAGGCTTCCCGCGCCCAGCAGCTTGCCGTTGGCCTTGAGCCGCTCGACGATCGCCGGGTTGGCTTTCAGCACCTGCTGCCCGGCAAACTCTTTTACCGACTCCTTGAACCGTCCCGCATCGTCCACCGGCGCCAGGATTTCCAGCCGTTCGCCGGGCGTCGCGTGCTGATTATGTTCCAGCACCAGCAGGTAGTCCTCCATGCCGTGACCCGGCGCGATATGCACACACCCAGTCCCCTGTTCCAAGGTGACAAAGTCGCCCAGGAGAATCGGCGAGAGCCCGTCGGTCAGGGGCCGCTGGGTTTCCAATCCCTCGAAGCCCTGACTCCCCTTGCGCGAACCGAGGATGGCATAGTCGGCCAAAGCACAGGCCTTAGCCACGTCGCCCACCAGCTTCTCGGCAATGATCAACACCTCCGTCCCGACCTTCACGAACGCATAGTCGATGTCCGGGTGCAGACAAACCGCCTGATTGGCCGGTAATGTCCAGGGCGTGGTGGTCCAGATGACCGCCGAGACACGCACAACATCTGCAGGAAAAGACATTCCAAAAACAGCGGCACTGCTCAAACTTTTCGGCTGATTAACGAGCGGAAACTTCACATAGATCGAGGGAGACGTGTGGTCCTCGTACTCCACTTCCGCCTCGGCCAGCGCGGTTTGATCCACCGTGCACCAGAGAACCGGCTTCAACCCTTTGTAGACTCCACCCTTCTTAACGAAGGTCCCGAACTCGCGCAGGATGGTCGCCTCGTAGGCCGGGTCCATCGTGAGGTAGGGATGGTCCCAGTCGCCCAGCACGCCCAGGCGGCGGAACTCCTCGCGCTGGAGATTGACGTATTTCTCTGCGTACTCGCGGCAAAGTTTGCGGATAGCGGGCACATCGAGGCCCTTTTTCTTGTCACCCAACTCCTTGAGCACCTGATGTTCGATCGGCAGTCCATGGCAGTCCCACCCAGGCACATAGGGCACGCGGAACCCGGCCATGGTCTTGGACTTGACGATGATGTCTTTGAGGATCTTGTTCAGCGCGTGGCCGATATGGATACGGCCGTTGGCGTAGGGCGGGCCGTCGTGCAGCACATAGAGAGGACGGTCTTTGCCGGCTTCCTGAATCCGCTCGTAGAGACGCTCCTGCTCCCACTTGGCCAACAGTTCCGGTTCCCGCTGCGGCAAGTTCGCCTTCATCGGAAAGTCGGTCTGGGGCAGGTTGAGTGTGGCCTTATAGTCCATCGCCGTGAATTATGAATGTTGAACGATGAATGATGAATTGCGAGGCTGGTTGAATCTGAAATTCAACATTCAGCATTCACAATTCATAATTTCGGCTAGCTCACTGCCATCATGCGATCCAGCGCGATCTTGGCCCAGGCCTTCTCATCGTCCGGCACGACGATCCGGTTCACAACATGCCCGTCGGCCAAGTTCTCCATCGCCCAACAGAGGTGGGGAGCGTCGATGCGAAACATGGTGGCGCACTGGCAGACCGTGGAGGACAGAAAAAGCACCCGCTTGTCCTGCTGTTCCCGCTTCAGCCGGTTGACCAGATTCAACTCGGTCCCGACCGCCCAGACGGTCCCTGCAGGAGCCGCACTGACGGTTTTGATGATGAACTCGGTGGAGCCGACCAGATCGGCCTTGTCCACGACGGTTTCATGGCATTCCGGATGGACGATCACGCGGCCCTGCGGATATTGCTTCCGAAAATAGTCCACGTGCGCCGGCTGGAACATCTGGTGTACGCTGCAGTGGCCCTTCCAAAGAATCAGTTTGGCCCGGCGGATCGCCTCGACGCTGTTCCCGCCGTTCGGCTGGAACGGATCCCAGACGATCATCTCCTCCCGCGGCATGCCCATCTTGTTCGCCGTGTTGCGACCCAGGTGTTCATCGGGGAAAAACAGAATTTTCTCACGCCGGGCCCAGGCCCACTGCATGACCGCCCAGGCATTGGACGAGGTGCAGGTAATGCCGCCGTGTTCGCCGCAGAACGCCTTGAGCACTGCGGCGGAATTCACATACACGGCCGGCATGACCGATTCCTCCACCGCCAGAACCCGGCCGAGCGACTCCCAACATTGATCCACCTGTTCGATGGCCGCCATGTCGGCCATCGAACAGCCGGCGGCGAGATCGGGCAGGATCACGACTTGTTTGGAACGGCTGAGGATATCCGCCGTCTCCGCCATAAAATGCACGCCGCAAAAGACGATATAGGGCCGTTCCGAGCGCTCCGCAGCCAGCTTGGACAGCATCAAGGAGTCCCCGCGGAAATCGGCATGTTCGATGACTTCGTCGCGTTGATAATTGTGCCCCAGGATCATGACCTTGGCGCCCAACGCCCGTTTGGCCGCCGCGGTGCGCGCAAACAGCTCGTCCGGCGTCAACGCCTGATAGTCGGTGATCGGCCGAACAACGGTTTCAACAGCTTTCACGGTTTCCCTCTGCTCTCCCGCGGCGGGCAGGAAATCGGCGCGTGCATGGGGCTGTCCCCTCACGGGAAGTCGCTCATTCTACGCTAGGCCATCGCGGACAATCAACGCCTCCGACGGAGCGGCGCGGGCCGAATCCGACTCCGAGACACTAGGCCTAACGGCCGATTGACAAGCTCGAAAACCGGGGTGTACGATCCCGCCATAGCTAGGGGAGCATCAGGAGCCTGACGGACGGCTCCGAGGCTGAGAGTCCGACCCAGCGGACGACCCTCAGAACCTGACCTGGATAATACCAGCGTAGGGAAGCGGCAACAGTTGGTCGATCACGGCCTGTCCAGCCGCACCCTCTCCCGGTGCGGCTTTTTTGTTGGACGAGACCTCCGGAGAAAGGACGCGATATGAGCAGCCCCAAGACCAGCTCGCAGGGTTCCGGTAACGGTTCGGGGAATGGGCAGAACCCTCTGTTCAGCACCCAAGCCTTCCCCGGCTCGCGGAAAGTCTATGTGGAGGGAACGAAGGGGGTCCGCGTGCCCATGCGCGAGATCGGCCTGACACCGACTAAAGCGGCCAACGGCGGGGCACCGACGCCCAACCAGCCCGTGACCGTCTATGACACCTCCGGCCCCTACACGGATCCGACCGTCACGATCGATATCCGCGCCGGTCTGGCCCCCTTGCGCCGGACGTGGATCCTGGGCCGAAACGACGTGCAGGAGCTGCCCCATGTGTCCTCGGACTACGGACGTCTCCGGGCCGCCGACCCCAAGCTGGACGAGTTGCGCTTCGCGCATATCCGCAAGCCCCTGCAGGCCAAGCCGGGCCGGAACGTGACCCAGATGCACTATGCGCGCAAGGGCCTCATCACGCCGGAAATGGAATTCATCGCCATCCGGGAGACCCAACTGCGGGAGGCCGCGCTCCATCAGGCGCCGGCCAATGGGAACGGGCACAGGAACGGCCATGGCGGCCAACCGGGCGGTGACGCCCGGCCATGGGCCCAGCATCCGGGGCAAGCCTGGGGCGCCAGCATCCCCGCCCGCATCACCCCGGAATTCGTCCGCGACGAAGTCGCGCGCGGCCGCGCGATCATCCCCAACAACATCAATCATCCGGAGAGCGAGCCGATGATCATCGGCCGGAACTTCCTGGTGAAGATCAACGCCAACATCGGCAACTCGGCGGTGGCCTCCTCGATCGAGGAGGAAGTCGAGAAGATGGTCTGGTCGATCCGCTGGGGCGCCGACACGGTCATGGACCTGTCCACCGGCAAGAACATCCATGAGACCCGCGAATGGATTCTCCGGAACTCGCCGGTCCCGATCGGCACGGTGCCGATTTACCAGGCGCTGGAGAAGGTGGGCGGCAAGGCCGAGGACCTGACCTGGGAGATTTATCGGGACACGCTGATCGAGCAAGCCGAACAGGGAGTGGACTATTTCACGATCCACGCGGGGGTCCGGCTTCAATACGTGCCGCTGACGGCCAATCGGATGACGGGCATCGTCTCGCGGGGCGGGTCCATCCACGCCAAGTGGTGCCTCTCCCACCATCAGGAGAACTTCGCCTATACCCACTTCGAAGAGATCTGCGAAATCATGAAAGCCTACGACGTGGCCTTCAGCCTGGGAGACGGCTTGCGACCCGGCTCCATCGCCGACGCGAACGACGAGGCCCAGTTCGCCGAGTTGGACACCTTGGGCGAGCTGACCAAGATCGCCTGGAACCACGACGTGCAGGTCATGATCGAGGGCCCGGGCCACGTGCCGATGCACATGATCCAGGTCAACATGGAAAAGCAGCTCGCCGCCTGTCAGGAAGCCCCCTTCTATACGCTGGGGCCGCTGACGACGGACATCGCGCCGGGCTACGATCACATCACCTCGGGCATCGGCGCCGCGATGATCGGCTGGTACGGCTGCGCCATGCTCTGCTACGTGACGCCCAAAGAGCACCTGGGTCTTCCGACCAAGGAGGACGTCAAGGCCGGGGTGATCACCTACAAGATCGCCGCGCACGCCGCCGACCTGGCCAAAGGACACCCGGGGGCCCAGATGCGCGACAACGCCCTGTCCAAGGCCCGGTTCGAGTTCCGTTGGGAAGACCAGTTCCATCTCTCGCTCGACCCGGATACGGCGCTGGCGTTTCACGATGCCACCCTCCCGGACAATGCGGCCAAGGTCTCGCATTTCTGCTCGATGTGCGGCCCGCATTTCTGTTCGATGAAGATCACCCAGGACGTCCGGGACTATGCCGCCAAGAAGCAGTTGGACGAGCAGCAGGCCCTTCAGATCGGCATGCAGGAAAAGTCCGAAGAATTCAAGAAGGCCGGGGCGGAACTTTATCTCTAAGGAGTTGGCCATGGCAAAGCCGAGACCGGCGCCCTTGCGGGAACGGGACATCACCCGCCAGATTGCGCGGGCCTACTATAAAGAGTTCGATCAGCTCATCGAGAGCGACGTGATCATCGTCGGCGCCGGACCCTCCGGGCTGATTTGCGCGCGGGACCTGGCCGCCATGGGCTTCCGCACCCTGATCGTGGAGCAGGCGCTCGCGCTCGGCGGCGGCTTCTGGTCCGGCGGCTACCTCATGAACAAGGCCACGATCTGCGCGCCGGCCCAGGAGATCCTGGAAGAGATCGGCGTACCCTGCACGCCGGTGAAAGAATGCGAAGGGATGTACATCGTGGACCCGCCCCACGCCACCGGCGCCCTGATCGCCGCCGCCTACAAAGCCGGGGCCAAAGTCCTGAACCTGACCCGGGTCGTGGACTTGATCCTGCGCCGCGAAGGCGTGCTGGAGGGCGTGGTCGTGAACAATACGACGGCCGAGACGGCGGGCCACGATGTGGTGCACGTGGACCCCATCGCGCTGGAGAGCAAGATCGTGGTGGATGCGACGGGCCACGATGCGATCGTGGTGGAACTGCTCCACAAGCGGCATCTCTATCAGGCCGTGCCGGGCAACGGAGCCATGTGGGTCTCCCGCTCCGAAGAAGCGGTCATGGATTATACAGGCGAGGTCTACCCGAATTGCTTCGTCGTCGGCTTGGCCGTCGCCGCCGTGCACGGCACGCCACGCATGGGCCCGGCCTTCGGCTCGATGCTGCTGTCCGGCCGCTATGGAGCCGAGCTGATCAAAAAAAAACTGAAACAGGAATAGAGGGAGCTTATAGCTGGTAGCATATGGCGAGAAAAAAGCCGGCGGGATCGACTCCTGGTCCGCGCCATCGGCTATCTGCCATAGGCCATCAGCTCTTTGTTGAGAGCTATGGATCTGCAAGACTTTCTGCTGCAAGGCGAAGGACGCGAGGAAGACAAGACGGAGGCCTGGAACTTCTTTCAGCAAGCCTACGAGCAACAGATGAAAGGCGAGTTGGAAGAAGCCGTGCGTCTCTACAAACAGTCTCTCGACCGCCACCCGACCGCCGAGGCCCATACGTTTCTGGGCTGGACCTACAGCTTCATGGGCAAGCTGGACGAAGCGATTGCGGAATGCCATCGGGCGATCGACATGGACCCGGAGTTCGGCAATCCCTACAACGACATCGGGGCCTATTTGATCGAAAAGGGCCAGTTCGACGAAGCCATCCCCTGGTTCGAACGGGCCATGCAAGCCAGACGCTACGAAAGCCCGGCCTTCCCCCACCTGAACCTGGGGCGTGTCTTTGAACGGAAGGGATTGTGGGACAAGGCGATCGATGCCTACAAGCAGGCGCTGACCCTCAATCCCGACTATGCGCTTGCCAAACGCGCGCTGGGCCGCCTCATCGGGATGCTGAATTAAACAGGGCCCTCAGCAGTCAGCGTTCAGCCGTCAGCAGGAAACAAAAGCAAAGGCTTCCATACAACGCATGAACGAAGCAGGACAGCACAGCGGCCAGACTATTCTCGTCGCTATCAATGACATCTTTTTCTACGCCAAACTCAAGGACGCGCTACGCGGCGGCGAGTATGCGTTGGCGCGCGCGCGGACGGAGGAAGATGTCGCCGCGAAGGCCGATACAGCGGCGGCGCTGGTTATCAATATGAACGACGACCGCCTGGATGCCTTCCGCGCCTTGGAAGGACTCAAACACCGCGCGACCAAGTCCCCTTTGCCGATCCTCGCCTTCGCCAACCATGAAGAAGTGGAGACTTGGCGGCGCGCAAAAGAATTGGGCGTGACCAAGATCGTCTCACGCAACGAATTCTCTTCGCGGACGCGAGAGCTGGTGGAGGAAGTGATTCGGTCGGAAAGTTTGAAAGTCATCAAGTCGTAAAGTCTTCGGCCAACGACTTTCAGACTTTGAGACTTTTAAACTTTTAGCCTGTTAGCCAAAACCATGAAACACTCCCGACTGCATGACGTACAGCTCGCACGCGGCGCGGTCATGGCCGAGACGGCCGGATGGGAGATGCCCGCCCATTACGGCCACCCGGCGGCCGAGCACCTGGCCGTGCGTCGCAGCGTGGGGCTCGCCGATCTGTCGCATCGCGGCAAGTTGCGGGTGACCGGAGAAGACCGGGTCAAGTGGCTGCAGAGCGTCATCAGCAACGATATCCTCCCGCTCACACCGGGCCACGGCCTCTATTCCAGCTTTCTCAACCACAAAGGCAAGATGTTGACCTATTTCCGGGTCTACGCCCTCCCCGAGTCGCTTTTTCTGGAGGATGTCGGCGAGATCGGAGACGCCACGTTGCAAGTCCTGCGGAAATTTCTCCTCTACGGCACCAAGGCCAAGCTGGAACACTGCAGCGATACCTGGGGACAGCTGCTCGTGAGCGGCCCGCGCGCGGCCGAGCTCATCAACGCCGCCTTCGGCGCCGAAGTCACCGGGCTCACATCCCTGAATTTCACCGGTCAAGAAATCGGAGGACAGCAGGCCATCCTGGTTCGGACGGAAGAGACCGGCGAAACCGACATCGAGGTGTTGATTCCCGCTGACGGGCTCCCGGCCGCCTGGGAGCGGCTGGTGGAAACCGGCGCCTCGATGAGCCTCACCTTGTTCGGTACCCAGGCTCGCGAATCTCTACGCCTGGAGGCAGGTCTTGCGAGAATCGGCAAGGACCTCACCGAGGAGATCGTCCCGCCGGAGGCCAATCTGGAAGGGATTGCGTTCAGCCTGAGCAAGGGTTGTTATCCGGGCCAGGAGGTCGTGGCTCGGATGGACACCTACGGGAGCGTGCGCCGCCGCCTGGCCGGCCTTTCACTGAAGGGCTCCGCCGTCCCGCCCCATGGCGCCAAGATCTTCAGCGGCGACCGGGAGGTGGGCTGGGTCTCCAGCGCAGCGTCATCGCCTTCGCTGGGGCACCCCATCGCGCTGGGCTTCCCGCTGCGCGATTTCACCCAGCCTGGCACGGCCCTGACCATCGAGATCGACGGCCAGCGACACGAGGCGACAGTGCAGACACTTCCCTTCGTAAGGTCGCCGTCAGTCAGTTGAGAGTTGAAAATGGTGAATTGAGAGTTAGCTGCTGAAGAGCTTTCAACTCCCAACTCTTCATTCTCAATTGAATCTTATCGTTTCGGGTAGTGCTGTCAGCGCTTGCCATATCCAGAGAGCCGAAAATTTTCTTGCCAAGTGTACAGGAAGCACATAGGATTTCCCGTAACCCTAAGGCCAATTTGGTGGGGATAGGCTGACCGGTCTACTCAATAGCTATACCGCTAACTCAATGGTGAAAACATCCAAACTACCTGAGGACAATGTGCGCGCGGTCGGTCGCGTGGTCGTAAACTTCCAATATCTCGAATTCACAATTGTCCAATTAATCTGGATCATGACGGGCCCGGATGAAAATATCGGGCAGCGCATTACGGCCGGTGTTCCATTTACGAAACTTTGTGAGCTGTTATCGTCTATTTTCCACTACCACATCAAAGACTCGTCGGTCGTCGAAAAATTTGAACACCTCATGACGCAAGCCCGTAACGTCAACACCGACCGAAATCGAATTGTTCATTCGTGGTGGTTTACAGATCTTGACGGCGGCGCTCCGTCACGGTTGAAACCTAAAGCGAAAGGGGCGCAATACGATTCCGAGAACATTGATGCAGATGCGGTGTCCACTTCAATTTCTAAATTGGCAAGCGACTTTGAGAAATTCATCGACGAACTCTACCAGGCCAACCTTATTCGCAGGAAACCTGGAATTTCATTGGACTCATTACGCTGACGCGGCATAACAATTCGTTGGACGCGAGCGGCGGTAGCGCGTTTCTCAACTTGCTTGGTGCAGCGAAGGGTGCGTCGATTCGCGCCGCCGCGTCAACTCAGACGTTAGACGCCCCACATGAACCCGCGAATCGGGCAGCTTCAAGAGAAGTTGGCCCCGGGGCCGAGCAACGATCGACGAGGGAGGAGATTGTGTGGGAGGCCGCCCGGCCGGACTGAGGACCTCAGTGTTCCTCAATCCAGCGTTCAGCATGCATCGTTGATCGTTCTGGTCTACCGCTCCGGATTGCGCGCGGCGGCGTCCGCGCTGGCTAGCGTGGCGCGGTAAATAGATCGTCCTGCTTGCCGTTAATCATGCGCGGCGTTAATATAGACCGTGATTAAGACGTTCAAGTGCGCCGATACGGAAGCGCTCTGGAAGGGCCACCGGGTCAAACGTTTTCTGAATGTCGAATCTGTCGCGCAACGCAAGCTGCGACAGTTACAGATCGCGGGCCGCCTGGAAGACCTAAGGGTACCACCGGGCAACCGGCTGGAAGCGCTCAAAGGCAACCGCGCCGGGCAGCACAGCATCCGCGTGAACGACCAGTATCGCCTCTGCTTTCGCTGGACGGACTCGGGTGCCGAAGACGTTGAGATCGTGGACTACCACTGATGGAGAATGATTATGCGTAAGCTAAAGCCTGTGACGCCTGGCGATCTCTTGCTCGAAGAGTTCCTGATCCCGATGGGTATCACTCAATATCGCCTCGCCAAAGAAATCGGGGTCTCCGCCCAACGGATCGGCGACATTGTGGCGAGCAAACGTGCCATTACTGCGGATACCGATTTGCGTCTGTGTCGGTTCTTCGGCCTTTCCAATGGCTACTGGCTGCGCGCGCAGGCCGCCTATGACACCGAGGTTGCCGAGAGCGCCCTCGCCAAAACGTTGGCGAAGATTAAGCCGTGGGCAGGGGCCAAAACTCATGCGGGTTCCGCCGCCTAACTTCCGCTTCGACGCCAAGAGAAGTTAGCCCCGAGTCCGAGCGAAGATCGGTCTTGATCACGCGCAGGGGCACGGCAGGCGAAACATCCGGCTACCGTCCCCACCCTCTCCCTCTACACCGCCGCTAAACTCCGCAGGCTGATCAAAAAGGCCGCCTTCTCACCCGCCCACCCCAGCGCGCCAAGACGCGCCTTTTCCACGAGCGAGGCCGCAGGAAGTCCAGCGACTGAGGAGGTACATACCAAGCTTTGCTTGAACCGCTCGCTTCAATCACCTGCGAGCGGATTGGTATTTTGCCTCCAGTAAACTTAGCTCGGTACGTCGCAAGGAAACGGACGCCCGAGAACGAAGTTCGGGGCCTTTTTTCAGCAGCCGTGGCTATTTTTCCGGATTGCGCGCGGCGGCAACGGCGGCAGCAAACGCAAACAGGCTCTTCCTGGCCTCGTCGTCGAGGGCCAGCAGCAGATGCGCCTCTTCCCCGTGCATGAGCCGGAGGCTCAGGAACGGTTCCTCCTGGCGCTTTTCCCGATTGTCCCAGACCGCGTCGATCACCTGGACTTTGTCGAGATCGCGGGCCGAGACGACGTCGTACCGGAAGTAGGAATCGCCGATCACCATATCGTAGAGCACGTTCCCCGCCGTGAGCACCGCAAGGTTGAAACGTCCCTGCTCTTCATAGCCTTCCGGCAGATACTTGTTGATGTGGAGCAGCGCCACCTTTCGGTCGCCCAGCGCCGTCTGTATGTTTTTCTTGAGGGCGTCATAATCGAGTTGCAACGCCTTCTCATCCGGACCCGTCGCGTCCACCGCCGCCTGTTGCACCGCCTCAAAGACTCCTGCCGCCGTCGTCACACTACCCATACAACCGGTCTCCTTTCGAAATAATGCTGCGATCCGCCGCCAACGCGGGCGGAACCGCGGGCCTCTTCTTGCCTGTTTACACGGAGCGATCAGGCGCTACGGTACCTGGAGTCTGCCGCCTATTGCAAGGGGCTTATGGACCGGTCTTGGGGAAGGTATGCGCGAAACGGGGCTGGCCTGCGTCGTCCAGAATTTCAAGGTGCAGGCTTTGTCCATCCAGGCGGATCAGGCCGAAATTTTGATACCCGCCCTCGCTGTACAGCGTCGTCGGGGCCAGCGCAGGATCGGGCGGAACCGGTTTGCCCGGCGCGGCGGACAGCGGTCCGCAGATGAATTCATGGAAGTCAGGCGCTCCGTCCCGGTCCGGATCGTAGGCATTGATTTGCACGTAGTGGACGTCCGTTGCCAGCCATACGACGTTCCGGATGCGGCGCTGGAGGATGTCGTTGACGATCAGACGGAGTTCGGTCTGGAAGCCGGTGCCATCCGCTCCCCGCGCCCAACTGTCGATGCCCGGGACCATTTTATTGCCCGCCTTGGGAATCGAGAGCGGCACACTCGTGGCGATCACCTTCCAGGTCGCGGTGGAGCGCGCCAATCCCTCCAACAGCCAGGCCCGTTGAGCCGCGCCCAACATCGTCTTGCCCGGCCCGTCGGGATCTGAATTTTTGCTCCGATATTGCCGGGTGTCCAGGATGAACAGCTCCAGATCGGCGCCGTAGCGCACCTTCCGATAGAGTCTGGTCGGGTCTTCCGGAGGCGTGCCGATCGGCCAATACTCGAGCAAGGCCTGGCGGCCAATGGGCATCAAGGGTTCGGAGGGGCCCGAGAAATTGTTGCCGACTTCGTGATCGTCCCAGATGGCATACACCGGCACGGCGGCGAGGAAGCGCTGAAGGAACCGATCCCCCCGCTGATACCGGTGCTTGATCCGGTAGTCATCCAACGTCGCGGCAAGAAAATCTGCGCCGGTTACATTCGGCGGCGCAGGACAGCGGTCATCGCCGTAGATGGTATCGCCCAGTAAGAGCAGAAACGACGGGCTTTTCCTGAGCATCGCATCGAAAATGGGATACCCGGTCCGTTCCCCCCGACAACGCTGCTGGCCCCCCAGATCGCCGCTCCAAAGAAAGGTGACAGGCTCCGCGACGTCCGGCGCCGCGGCGGTTCTGAAGCGACCCTGCCCTGCCTCGCGGGCCGACTCCTGGAACGGACGGCCGGCGATGCCGGCGACCAAGACCCGATACCGGTAGGCAGTAGCCGGCGCCAGTCCGTCCGCCGGTACGGCGAGTGTAAAATCCCGTTCGCCGGCAGTCGTGGCGACAGCGGACTTGCCCAGAATCTCAGGTTGTCGCTCCGGCGACCAGACTACCTGCGCCCGAGCCGGGCCATCGGTCCTGACCCAGATCACCGCGGAGCGATCGGTGACGTCGCCAGCCGCCACCCCTTGAGGCAAGAGGGCCTCGGTCGGTGCCGGCTGTTCGGAAAAGGGACCGGAGGGAGGCAGCCCCGGGCGAGAATCGGACACACAGCCCTGACCAACCGACAGCAGGACAAGCCCGATCACGATCCGGAATCTGTCTGCAACCGACGTCACCATGGGGTTCCCTTACCGGAAGCGCGGCGCGCCGTCAAGTACGGCACGGCCAGGCGGTTGCATTCTCCACAATGGGTTCGGCATACTGAGGAACATCTGTCGGCCGTATCAGTTGGGAACCCTGCTATGAATAATGAAACTTGTTTGGTTGGCAATTGCACGTTCCGGGTCTATGCGCCGGCGGGAACCGGAGGTCTCTGCAAGGAACACTTTCTCAGCTTCGTCACCTGGCGGCGCAGGAAAGGTTCCGCCATGTTTCACAAGTACGCGGCCATGACCATGGACGAGCGTGATGCCGTGCTGGCCGAGTGGAGCACCACCCTCGCGGCCGAGTAAGGTCATTCCATCACGGGAGATCCGTGGTGGTGGATGATGTGCCACCGGTCCCCCGCCTTTTCGTATAGATTGGTCGCGAGCACCCGGCTGCCCTGCGACTGCTCTCCCTGCCGGCTCGTGATCTGCTCGGTGCAGATCACCCAGGCCATGTCTCCCGCCACCTGAATCTGGATCTCGGTCAACTCGAACGTCATGGCGAAGGTGTTGTTGAAAATCAGCACCCAGGAATCCCGCACCGCTGGCCAGCCGACCCGCAAGGTCCAGCCGGGATGGATGCAGGTGACATACTCCTGCTGGGCCCAAATCCGGTCCATCCGCGCCACGTCCAGGCTTTCAAACGCTTCATAAAATTCCTGGTTCGCGCGGGTGACTTCCTCGATCTTGGTTTTCAACAGCTCTTCGGCGTCGCTCATGGGGGCGCATCATACCTCAATCGAGCGAACGGACACAAAAAATCGGCGACCGGCAGGGGCAGCTCCCGGTCGCCGACCGTGCGTGTCGCGGCGCCTAAAATCCGGACAGACCCTTCTTGAGCGCGTCGCCCTGCTGCTTCAGCGCCTCGCCTTCTTTCTTCACGGCGTCTGCGGCCGCTTCGGTCTTCTCCTTCGCCGCTCGCGCCGCATCGATTTTTTCCTGCGCCGCCGCCGTTGCTTTGTCCTTCCCCGCCTGGACGGCATCGGCCTTGGCCTTCACCGCATCCGTGCCTGCCTGCACCTTCCCTTCCACCTGCGCCTTCTTCTCCTGGACCTTGGCCGCGGCCTTCGCCTTTTTTTCCTGGACCGCTGCCGCGGCCTTGCCCGGCGCCTCTGCGGCAGCCTGCGTCTTCTGCTGGACCGTATCGGCCCCTTTCTGCATGCTTTCCATCCCCTTCTGGACTCCCGTCTCAGCCATCGAGGGGAGCGGGGCTAAGCCCCAGAGCACCAATGCCGAACCGATGACCGTCACCGCGACCAATGTGTGTGTCGTTCGCATGCGTCTCTCCTTATAGTTGGTAGTTGGCGAGCCCCGCGACTCTTGTGTGAATCACTTCTGCTCGGCCGTGCAATGGGCGCACCGCAGGGCCTTGACGGGAATGGCGCTCAGGCAATAGAGGCAGTCCTTGGTCGTCGGCGCGGGCGGCGCCGGTTGCGCTTTCAACCGGTTCACCTGCCGGACGAGGAGAAAGATCACGAAGGCCACGATGACGAAGTCCAGGACCGTTTGCAAAAACACCCCGTAGTTGATCGTGGGCGTCCCGGCTGCCTTGGCTGCGGCCAGGGATGGCTGCGGCTGACCCGAGAGGTTGATGAACAGGCTCGAGAAGTCCACCTTACCCATCAGCAGGCCGATGGGCGGCATCAGGATATCGCTCACCATGGACGACACGATCTTGCCGAACGCCCCGCCGACGATGACGCCGATCGCCATATCGAGGACATTGCCGCGCATGGCGAATTCTTTGAACTCCCTGAGCATACCGTTCCTCCTTTGGCCCGATCAATGCCGGTCGCGCACAACCCGAATCGGCGCAGGCGCGCTCCGTTACAGGTTCGGAGGAATGTCGAAGTCGGCCAGGCGGCGGTAAAACGTGGCCCGGCTGACGCCCAGGAGGCGGGCCGCCACCGTCCGATTCCCATTGGCTTCGGCCAGCGCGGCGACGATCCGTTCCCGTTCGTCCCCGGGATAGGCGCCCGAGGGGGAAGACAGGCCGGCGGCGTGGGCGATCTCCGTCGGCAGATCGGCCGTCTCGAGGACGGCCCCCCGGCAAGACACCGCCGCGCTTTCGATCGCGCTTTTCAACTCCCGCACGTTGCCGGGCCAGGGATACTCCGTGAGGCGGTGCATGGCCTGATTGCTCACATCCCGCACCGATTGACCGGTCGCCCCGCGGCAAGGCACAAGAAACGACGCCACCAGAAGCGGAATGTCTTCCCGCCGCTCGCGCAACGGGGGGAGCTGAATCCGCGCGACACGCAGGCGATACAGGAGGTCCGCGCGGAACCGCCCGGCCACGACGTCCTGACTCAAGTTGTGATGGGTCGCCGCCAGGACGCGCACGTCGACCTTGCGGGGACTGGTCTCCCCGATCCGGGTCACCTCTTTTTCCTGCAGCACCCGCAGTAAGGCCGTCTGTACCGGACCGGGAACGTCGCCGATCTCGTCCAGAAAGATCGTCCCTCCCGACGCCGCCTCGAAAAACCCCTGGTGGGACTCGGAGGCCCCGGTAAACGCCCCTCTTCTGTGACCGAAGAGCTGGCTGCCCAACAACGACTCGGTCAGCCCCGCACAATTCACCGCGATGAAGGGGTGGCCGGACCGCCGGCTGCACGCGTGAACGGCGCGCGCCACCAGCTCTTTCCCGGTCCCGGTCTCTCCTTCGATCAGCACGGTCACGTCCGCCTTCGCGACATCGCGGATCTTCTGATAGACCTGGTTGATCGCCGGGCTCGCCCCGACCAGATCTTCGAAGGAGGCCTCGCCGTCGAACCGGACCGTCCGCGGGGCCGCCGGCCCCGCCTCGTTCGGCCTCCCGGCCTCCGCCAGCCGTCGTTGCGCCCGCTCCCGGACCAGTTCCTCGGCGATGGTCAAGCGGACTTTCAGCAACGCCGGAGGCACCGGCTTCGCCACGTAATCGTTGGCCCCGGCCTGCAAGACGGCGTGCACATCGTCCGGTTGATCCCGCGCCGTAACCATGACGATCACGCTGTGCGCCCCCTCGGGCATGGCCCGGATCCGCCGACAGAGCTCCAGCCCGTCCATCCCGGGCAACTGCCAGTCCAGCAACACCAGCGGGTGCCTGTCGCGTCGGTAGGCGTTCCACGCAGACTCGGCGTCACCACAGGCCGTGACGTCATGCCCGCGCGCACCGAGCAGTTTCTCGAATACCCGGCGCACATCTTCGTCGTCATCAACCAGCAATACGTGCATACCGTCCCTCACGCCACGTTCGCCGGACCGGCCGGAGTCACGAAGCTCCATAAATCACTTCCACGCGACTCAGGTAGGAAGACAGCTCGGCAACCCGGCTGCGAACGGTTTCTTGGTTCCGCTCCTGCGCCGCCTGCTCCAGCGCATATCCGATGGCGCTGAGGCCATCGAAGCCGTACCCCCCGCCATCCCCTTTCAGCCGGTGCCCCAACGCTTGAATGGCCTGGAAATCGCCCCGGTCGTTGGCCGCGATGAGTATGGCCACGTCTTTGCGCCGATTCTCCAGGAAGCCGGGAATCAGCTCCTGCAGGTCCGGGTCCCCCTGGACGATGATTTTGTCCCGCGGCGTTTCATCCGGCTCCGGCGTCATCTCGTCACGCTCCTCGTCTGTTCGCTGATCGCCGTCAGCAGCGTCGCTTTCTTGATGGGCTTGATGAGGTGGGCCGTGCAGCCCGCCTCCAGGCTCTTGCGGATCTCTTCCGGAAGCGCGTTCGCCGTCAGCGCGACAATCGGCGTGGGCGTCCGGCCTTGTTCCTGCTCCCACTGCCTGATCGCCCTCGTGGCGCTGTGGCCGTCCATCACCGGCATCTGGACATCCATCAAGACCAGATCGTAGCGGCTTTGCTGAAACTTGTCCACGGCGACTTGCCCATGCTCGGCGACATCGATGACATAGGGCAACGTCTTCACATACGACAGAATGAGCAGGCGATTGTCCGGCGAGTCTTCGACCAGCAGAATGCGCAACGCCGGCACGTCTTCGGAGCGGCCCGCCGGCGCCTCCGGCGCAGCCTTGATCTGACCCAATACGGCGGAGATGGCGTGCATCAGATCGGTTCGTTTGATCGGCTTAACCAGATAGCCGGCGAGGCCGACGTGCCGAGCGCGGGCGATGTCCCCGCTGCGATTGTCCGAACTGAGCATGAGCACCCTGGCGTCACCGATCTGTTTGAGGCGCTCCGCCACCTGAAACCCGTCCTGGCCCGCGATGCTGCGCTCCAACAGGACCAGTTGGTACGGCAAACCCGCGGCCCTGGCCCGTTCGAACTCGCGCAGGCCGGCCTCCCCGCTGGCCGCTTCCGTGACCGATGCCCCCCAGGCGGAGCAACTTTCCTTCATGATCATCCGATCGGTGTCCCGATCATCCATCAATAGGATGCGAAGCCCTTTCAATTCCACCGGTGCAGCAGACGCAACGTGGCTCGGCCGGGTGTGTACGCCAAAGCCGGCCGTAAAATGAAACGTGCTGCCCCGGCCAACCTCGCTGTCGACCCAGATGCGCCCCCCCATCAGCTCCACCAACCGCTTGGCAATGGCCAACCCCAGCCCTGTGCCCCCATATTGTCTGGTGGTCGAGGCATCCGCCTGGGTGAACCGCTCAAAAATCACGCCCACCTTGTCTGCGTCGATGCCGATCCCCGTGTCCGCAACCGAGAACGTCAGACGGCCCGGCTCCTGGGCATCCAATTCCGGTTCGACCAGCAATCTGATGGCGCCTCGGTCCGTAAATTTGATCGCGTTCCCCATCAGGTTGAGCAGCACCTGCCGCAGACGGCTCGGGTCGCCTTCGAGCACGGACGGGATGCGGGGACTGACCTGCCACGTCAACGTCAATCCCTTTTCTTGCGCACGGATCGCCACCATCTCGACGGTTTTCTCGATCAATTCGCGGAGATCAAAGCCGACCCGCTCCATCTCCAGATGCCCGGCCTCCACTTTGGACAAATCCAGGATGTCGTTGATCAACTCCAGCAGATTGCCTCCCGCGCGCTGAAAAATTTTGACATATTCCGACTGTTCTCGCGTCAACGGCGTTTCCAGGAGCAGGTCGGCGATGCCGATGATCGCGTTCATCGGCGTGCGAATCTCGTGGCTCATACTGGCCAGGAACTCACTCTTGGCCCGGTTGGCTGACTCGGCCGCCTCTTTGGCCTTGTGCAATGCGGCCTCCGCCTGCTTGCGCTCGGTGATATCACGAGCCGCCGCCTGGAAGCCGACCACCTGTCCCCTCTCTTCCAGAATTTGCACGTTCTGTCCGATCCAGACCTCGGTCCCGTCCTTTCGCACGGCGGGAAACTCAAAATAGGTGCTGGGGATCTTGCGGAGGAACTGCCGGCCGTAGAACCGCTCGGCGGCCGCGCGGGCATCCGGCCGGATCAAATCGACGAACCGCCGGCCGAGGAGCTCTTGCTCCGAATACTGCATGATGCGGGAGGCCGTCGGGTTCACAAACACAAAGCACCCCGTGGGATCGGTCCGGTAGATGATGTCCGTCGCGAGGTCCACCAGTTGCCGGTATCGCACTTCGCTGCCGCGCAGGGCTTCTTCCGCCCGCTTTCGTTCCGTGATGTCCCGGAAAACGCCGCGCGTCAGCATGAGCCCGCCCTGGTCGTCGTACCGGCCGGTCGCACTGCCCTCCACAAATACCTTCCCGCCGGATTTCGTGATGAACGCGGTCTCGAACCGCTCGACGTTCACCCCCCGGAACAGGCCATCCAGCACGGCCCGGAATTGGTCCCGGTTGTCCGGGTGAATCACATCCATGACCGAGTTGCGGGCCAGGTCGGCGTCGTCATATCCCAACGCGCGGCGCCAGGGCGGATTGGCATAGACGACCCGTCCATCCGGCGTCGCCAGCTGGATGAGGTCCGTGGTATTTTCAAACAGGTCCCGGAACCGCCGTTCACTGTCGCGCAAGGCGGCCTCCACCTGCTTCCGTTCGGTCACGTCGCGCGCGATCCCCAGCACCTCCACCACACGACCGTCCTGCATCTGCGGGGTGATCGTGAATTCGCCGGTCACATACTCGCCCGATTTCGTGCAGACGCGCATCTCGACGGGCGCCACCGTCTGGCCGGCCAGAATCTGCTGAAATCGCTGGGTCGACAGGGCTGCGTCCTCGGGGTGCAGGAGCGCCAGATACGGCTTCCCGATCCATTCCTCGCGAGGAAACCCGGTGTATCGGTCGAAGGCCGAGTTCACGGACGTAATGACGCCTTGCGGGGAAATCGTAAAAATGACGTCGGTGGCCGTTTCCACGAAACTCCGGTAGCGTTGTTCCGAATCGCGCAGCCGATCCTCCACGCGCTTCTGCTCGGTGATGTCGCGCGAGACGCCCATTACACCCACCACCGCGCCCTCGGGGTTGCGCACGACCGAGGCCGACAAGAGACAGGGGAACAGCTCTCCGCTCCTGCGCTTGTTGAGAATTTCCTGCATGTGCCGCTCTTGTCCGACCACCGCCGCGTTGACCGTCGCCCCTTCTCCGACGTCGGCATACAGGATATTGACCGATTGCCCCAGGACCTCCTCCCGGCGATACCCGAACGCCGCTTCGGCGGCCGGATTGAATTCGATGATGCGCCGGTGCTTGTCCGCCGCCACGATCATGTCCATGGAACTGGCGATCAGATTTCCGGCGAAGGCCCTGGAGGTTTGCAGCGCCGCCACCAGACGTCGCATCTCCAATTTCCTGACAACCTGGCCACTCAGCAGCCGCAACGCTTCCGACTGCTCCGGGGTAAGCTGCCGCGGCTGCCGGTCGATCACGCAGAGGGTGCCGATGGCGTGTCCATGGGGCGTCATGAGCGGAACGCCGGCGTAAAACCGAATCCGGGGATCGGCGGTCACGAAGGGATGGTCTCTGAACCGCTCATCCTGGCCGGCATCGGGCACGACCAGCAGATCCCGTTGAAGAATGGTGTGGTCGCAAAAGGCCAGCTCGCGGGCGGTTTCGGACAGGTCCAGCCCCAATCTCGACTTGAACCACTGACGGGCGGCATCGATCAGTCCGATCGCGGCGATCGGGACGCCGCAGATCGTCGCCGCGAGCCTGGTCAGCTCGTCGAAGTCCTCTTCGGGCGGCGTATCGAGGATTTCATAGCGGGCCAGGTCTTCGAGCCGGGCCGCTTCATCCTGCGGGAGAGGCACCTGCTGCATGTGACGTCCTTTTCGACGGCGGCCCGGCGCCGGCAGGCGGGATCAGCCCCGCGTAGCGGCTTTCACCCGATTACGCCCCCCGTGCTTGGCCTGATAGAGGGCCCGGTCGGCCGCCTCGATCAATCCCGCGGGCTTGTCTCCCCGAGCCGGCACGGTCGCCGCCACGCCGGCGCTGATCGTCACGACCCGTTTGACTCGGGACTGGTCATGCGGCATGGCGCAGGCTTCGATCTGTTCACGGAACGTTTCCGCCACCGCGATCGCCCCATCGGCATCCGTCCCCGGGAGCACGACGGCGAACTCCTCCCCTCCATACCGGGCGACCAGATCGCCGGGACGCTTGATGCCCCGGCCGAGGACCCCGGCGATGCGCTTCAAACAGAGGTCGCCGGCTTGATGACCGTACGTGTCGTTGTAGGCCTTGAAGTCATCCACGTCGATCAGCACCAGGGACAGGCTCCGGCCTGATCGTATGGCCCGTTTCCATTCATGCTCCAATACGTCGTCGAAACGCCGGCGATTCGGAATGACGGTGAGACCGTCCAGCTCCGACCGGCTCAACAGCATCTTATTGGCGACCTCCAGTCGCCGGGTGACCTCCACCAGTTCCCGCTCACGGGCCTTGCGGGCGTCGAGCTCACGCTTCAGGTTCAGGCCGGCGGACACCCGGGCCAGGAACTCGACCTTCCGGATGGGTTTCATGATGTAGTCCACGACTCCGGCGGAAAAAGCCTTCGTCAGCGTCCGCTCCTCAGTTGCCACCGTCACCATGATGATCGGGATATCCCGCAGCGCCTCGACCGCCTTGATCTTCCGGCACGCCTCCACCCCGTCGATGTCCGACATGATGTGATCCATCAGAATCAGATCGGGCAATGGCTGGTCGAGAGCCGGCCGGGGCATCCCCAGCACCTTGAACGCGGCACGGGCGGACTCGACCGCCTGCACATCGCGATACCGTGCGCCCGTGAGAATCGACCGGAGCAGGAGCCGGCTCTCCTCCGCATCGTCGACAATCAAAATGCGGCTCGGCTCGCTTGCGCTAGGCCCTCTCGCATTGGGCATCATTCCTCCAACTACGTACAGGCGCAGCCCTGCGTGAGGCAACGTCCGGCTGCTCTTCAGGAACATCGGGCGTCAGGGTCCAGCCGTTTCCAAACCGATGATCAGTGACTGTTAAGCGCCGACATGCCGGCCTTGACCCGATTCGCCCCCTCGCCTTGCGCCTGCGTCAACGCCTGCTGCGCCGCCCGGATAAGCGGCTCCGGCTCGGTCCCGCGTTTCGGCACGGCCGTGGCCACGCCAAAACTGGCGGTGACCCGAGCCGGACCTCCAGGCTGGGACACGGGCGACTCCATGGCCTCCACCTCCGCACGGAAGGTTTCTGCCACATACTGCGCCCCTTCGGCATGGGTCGCCGGGAGGAGGACCGCAAACGCGTCTCCTTCCCAGCGGGCGACGAGATCGCCCGAACGCCGGACTTGCCGGTTGAGCAGCCCGGCCACCCGTTTTAAACAATGATCGCCGGCCGTCGCACCATAGGTGTCGTTGTAAGCCGCGAAGTCATCCAGGTCAACCAAGATCACGGAGGTCGGGGTTTCATCCCGCATCGCCCGCCGCCACTCCTGTTCCAGCGCATCCTCGAAGCGCCGCCGGTTCGGGATGGCCGTCAGGCTGTCCAGTGAGGCCACGCGGAGCAACATCAGGTTGCTCGCTTCGAGACGCCGCGCCAGGTCCTGCAGTTCCCGCTCATGCGCCTTGCGCATATCCTGCTCCCGCTTCACGCTCTCGATGAGGCGGATCCGCGCCAAAAACTCCACCTCCCTGACGGGCTTGGTGACATAGTCGGCCACACCGGCCTCGAACGCCTCCTTGAGCACCTGCCCATCCGTATTGGCCGTCACCATGACGATGGGGATTCCGGCTAGCAGCGTCACCGCCTTGATCCGCCGGCACGCCTCAATGCCGTCCATATCACCCAGGCTCTGATCCATCAGAATGACATCGGGCTGGGCCCGTTCCGTGTCCGGCTGAGGCATGCCCAAGTGATGCAAGGCCTCGCGGGCAGACCCCACGGCTTGCACCTCGCGATACCCAGCCCTCTCGAGAAACGTGCGCAAGATGAGGCGGTCCATGTCCGAATCATCGACGATGAGGATCCGGGTGCCGGGGGTCTTCGACGAGTCGTTCATGCGCTGCCTTGTCCCTCTTTCTGGCGATCCCCCGATCGTCCCGGGAGCACCGCCTCTGATCCTGCGCCTCGGCCGGCCCATCCCGGCTAAGGCCGATGGTCGGCAATAATGCTCCAAAACTCGCGAAACAGGAACAGAAGCAGTACTCCCGCGATGGCCACGCCCAGGAGCAGCAACAGTTGCTTGCTCCCCTTATGGAGCCGGCCTTGCAGCCGAACCGGCCAGCCGGCTTCTCGCTTGGGGCGGGGCCCTCCCGCGCCGGCCTTGCCGGCCATCGCTATCACACACTCGGGACAGCGGCCAAGACTGAACTCGGCTTCCGAGTGGGCTTCCACATAGACTTCGATCTGATTCCAATATCCCCGGTCATCCCGAATCTTCTTGCAGGACACGCACATCGGAAAGCACCCGCGCAGCGTCTTCACCTCCTGCAGCGACGCCTCCAGTTCCTCCGTCCGTTGCGTGAGTTCCCGCTCCCGCGCTTTCCGTCGGTCCATTTCCTGTTTCAACGCCAGGGCCGAGCGGACCCGTGCCAGCAGCTCGAACTTGTTCACCGGCTTGGTGATATAGTCGACCGCGCCGGCGGCGAAGGCCCTGACCAAGGTCGAGGTCGCCGTCGCCACCGTCACCATCAGGATCGGGATGTCCTTCAGATGGGGTATTTCCTTGATCTGCTGGCAGGCGTCGATCCCGTTGAGCTCCGGCATCTCGATATCCATGAGGATCAGGTCGATCTTCGGGCCCGGGCTATCCGGGTCATTGACCGACGCATACGTGAACGCATCGGGCAGCGATTCGGCCGTGACCACATCCGCATATCCGCCCGCCTTGAGAAATGTCTCCAAGAGCTGCCGCTGGTCGACCGAATCGTCAATAATCAGAATGCGCATCCGCCTGTGTCCTGCTCTCGTATACTTAGGAGGGGCCGAGCAGCCGCACTTCCTGTTGCGGGAACGGAATGTCGATCCGTTGGGCGCGAAATTCTTCGACGATCGTGCGGTACAGTTCCGCCTGGGCCGGCAGATAGTCCGCCACTTTGACCCAGGGCTGGATCGAGACGGTGATGGCGGAATCGGCCAGCACCGCAATCCCCACCAGCGGTACCGGCTCCTTCAACACGCGGGGATTGGCGAGTACGAGCCCTCGCACGACCGTCAGCGCCTTGTTCACATCCGCTCCATAGGCCACCCCCACCGTCAGCTTCAGCTGCCGCACGTCGCCGAAATTATGCAGCACCTCCCCGATGACCTTGCGGTTGGGAATCACGACGCGGGACCGGTCCGCATGCGCCAGCGTCGTCGAAAAGATGCTGATCGCGGCGACCTGCCCCTCTACGCCGATCAGTTCGATATATTCGCCCACCCGGTAGGGCTTGGTAAAAATGATCGTCAGCCCGGCGATCATGTCGCTGAGCACTCCTTGCATGGCGATGCCGACCCCCAGCCCCACCACGCCAATGCCGGCCAGGAACGGGCCGATCTGGACGCCGAGCTTCTCCAGAGCGGTCAGGAGGACGAACAAGAGGACGAGTCCCCTGGCCAGCCGGACGAGCAACATCCGGACCGGCGGCTCCATGTCCTGTTGTTGGAGCACTCGCTGGAGGGCATTGCCGACCCATCGGGCCAGCACAAGCCCAAGGCCCAGAATCGCCAAGGCCCCCAGCACCTGGAACCCGTACGTGACGAGGAGATCGAGGATGTGATCCGTGATCGCCATAACCCTCTGTACGTTGTGTCCCCTCGGGGCGGGCGGCGCCGAACGCCAAACGACCGCGGCGCCAGAGATTAGAACGGAAGCTTCAGACCTCCGGGCAACAGTTTCTCCGCGGGATTCGACGGCAGCACCGAACCGAAAGAGCCCTGCGTCAAACGGGATGCCAGTTCGTTCCCGATACCTCCCAGCCCGCTGAAGCTGCTCTTGAGCTCGTTCAACGGCCCGCCGGCCTTGGCCATGACCGCCGCTTGCAACTCCTTCGTGAACTGGTCCGCCAGGGCCTGCACCTGCTTCCCCACCGCGTCTTTCAGGATGCGATCCAGGTCGGAGGTGAGATGCACGTCATACTGCTCGACCGTGCCGGAAACCTCGGCCTTCACCGTGAACCCGGTCACACTCGACAAGGCTCCCTCGATCGCTTTGATCACGGGATTGGCCGCGTCCGGCTTGCCCGCTGTCAGCTTCACCGACTGGAGCCCGACGGTCGCCTGGCCCGCCAAGGCCTGGCCGCTCACCGTCACCTGCAGATCCGCATCGGCCACCGCCTTCCCCAGAGTCACAGGCCAGTCGGCGCTGTCGGAGAGGGTCACCGACTGCACCTGATAGCCCTGGACCCGTACCTGCGCGTGATCCCTCGGTGAAGCCGGCGCCACGCGATTCATCGATCCGTCAAGGCGGATGGACTGGACTCCCTTGAGCTTGTCGCCGGCAAAGGCAAAGGTCAGCGGCTTGCCGAGGATATGCTGGTCCGGGGTGATGTTCTCGATCGTGCCGTCGAGGTCCCCCACCTCCAACTGCGCGGACACCTTAGCCGAACGGATCAGGAAATCGGGCAGCGGCTCTCGCTCCGCAAACCGGACCTCCACTCCTTTGCCGCGAATCGGCTTCACAACTTCCGGCCCTTTCGATTGGACTTGCGCCTGCGCGAGCATCGGCTGCACTTTCCCGTACCACACCAGCCCCTGCCGCACCCACTCCCCGCCCTTCCCCCCCAACAATATCCCGCTCATGTTGGCCAGGCCCTGGGGAGACAACCGGTATTTTTCCTGGAGGCGCTGCACGTCTTCTTGCGGCGCCTTGATGGCTTGGTCCACCCGCTGCTTGAGATCGGCCAGTTGCCGGTCAAAATCGGTCTTGGCGCTCTTGATCCGCTCGAGGTCTCGTTCCAGGTCCTTCTGGATCGCCGCCACCTCGCTGGTCGCACCCAGAATCCCCCCCAGACCTCCCTTGGTGGAAGACTTCAGTTTTTCAATGCGGGCCTTATAGTCGTTCAGCTTCTGTTGGTCCGGCAGCTCCGCCAGCCGTTTTTTCCAATTGTCCTGCTCCTTCTTGATGTCGGCCTGCAACGACTCCGCGAGCTTGACGGACTGGAGGTCGGCGCCGGCCATGACGGTATTGATGTCAGGGACCTCAAACGACGGCAGGGGAATGTTCGCGGCAAGTTTCGCGACCGTGCTTGGTTCATGGGAAGGCACCACCGCGCCGGAGGACTGCCGCTGCGTGCCGAATCGCAGACCCTCCACCGCCATCTCTTCAACAATCACCTTCCGTCGGAACAGATTCAGCCCGTCCAGCGACATGGCGATACGCGCCACTTCTACGGCATTGGTCATCGGCTCATCGGGGTTGGTCACCTGCAAGCGGATCAGGGTCAATCCCAGCGGCGACAGGGTCACATGGGCGGCCCCGAGTTCCACCTTGGCCCCTACGAGCTTCGTCCCCGTCTGTTCGATCATGCGTTTGACGAAGGGATCGACCAAGAAGAGCCAGACGAGGGCGAGCAAGGCCGTCAGGCCGACAAAGGCGCCAAGCCCCCACCAGCGAATCCAGCCTTCGTGCTTGGGCTTCTTCGGGTCTTTGGGTTCGTGGGCCGGCGGAGGGGCCGTCTTCTCCGTCACAGGCCACCTCCCATGCCGGAAAAGGACTGGTACAGGCTGTAGAAGCGGCTGGCTTTCAGAAGCTGCATGACGCGGGTCTTTTCCACCCAGGCAAGGACGTGGGCCCGGTACCGACGGATGGCGAGGTTCGAGAGAACATAGAGCGGCACGAACGACACAAGCGAGAAGAGCAGGCTGCCCATCACGATGGAGTTATTGAAATGTTCGAGCCGCCAGAGCGTCGAGTTATACAGGCTGGTCCAAAGGCCGGCGAGGGATTCGTTGGTGAGCGCGGCGAGCCCGATCCGGTGAAAGAGCGGGTCCAGCCCGAACGCCAGGCCCGAACAGACGGGCAACCCGAGAAGAAACGCGGAGAGGTTGACTCGGATCACCAACACGAGGAGCAATACCAGCAGATTGTGGAGGCTCATCAACGGAGTGAAGCCCGCCACCATGGCGAAACAGAACCCCAAGGAGATCTGCCCTGGATGCGTCTCGGAATTCAGCACCGCCAGAAGACGAGCCAACATTCTCATCATCGAGGGCCGACCTTTCTCCGTAGCGTCCCACGTGTGATAGTAGCATAGGGCGCTGCAAAAGCAACTGCGGCCGACATTGGCCGATCAAGGCGAACTCGTCAGCCCGCGGCCAACTTGGCCGTCTGTCGGTTGACGAGCCAGACGCCGGCCAAGATCAATCCGATGCCGATGAGTTCGACCGGCCCGACCGCTTCGTTGAGGATGAGCGCGGACAAGCCGACGGCGGCCACGGGGGTCAGGTTGCCGAGCACGGAAGCTCTCGACGGTCCAATCCCCTTCACGCCGAAGAGCCAGGCCTGTTGGGCCACGGCCGTGGCAAACACCACCAAATACCCTAAGGCCAGCCAGTCGGCCGACGAGACGGAAGCCGGACCGGCCTCCATCATCTTGCGGTCCACCCACAATAACGGCACCTGCAGCAGCGTCGCCACCAGCAGGGTCGTCCAATTGACGGTCAAGGCCGACAGACGCTCCATGACGGTTCGGCTGCCGATGCTGTAGAGCGCCCAACTCGCCACGCCGAGAAACACCAGGACCCCGCCGACCAAGGGTTGCTCTCCGACGCTGCGGAACCCGGCAACCGACACCAATCCCACCCCGGCAAAGGACAGCAGAGCGCC